>NZ_CAUVXG010000074.1:4865-20849 GCF_963555885.1 Protofrankia sp. Cr2 | reverse complement strand
CGCCGATGCCGAGACGGTCGGGACCTGCGGCCGGGCGGTAACACGCGGGGCACGGGGACGGCCGCGCACCACCAGCCACCGGCTGGTGGCTGGTGGCTGGTGGTGCTGGCCACCGCTGTGAACATCCACGCCAGCGGCACCGGTCGGGAGCGGATCGACCAACCGACTACCCGGCATCCCCGGGCTACCGAGGCATGGGCCGACGGCTCCTGCGGCGTGTTCCGCAGCCATGGCGCGACCGGGAATCGACCCGGAGATCACCGTCAAGAGTTTCGGGGTCTCCGGCGTCTCACCGTTGCCGCAGCGCTGGGAGGTCGAGCGGACGTCCGGCTGGTTCGGCCGCTCGCGCCAATTCTCACGAGGTCACGAGACCTTGCGGCGCCCGCGGGAGTCACAGGTCTCCCGGGCGAGGGGCCGCCATGTGCTACGGAGAACGACGGGTTACGCCCCGGCTATGACCAACCGTGTCGACCCAAATCCAGTGAGAGCACCATCAACTTTTGAGGGAGCCTGCGGTGACGACGGCCGGGCGGTGACGACGGCCGGGCGGTGAGCCAGATGAGGGCGACCGCGGCGGCGCCCGCCCTGGGCGTCAGCTCGTCAGTGCTGATGCTGGCTGGTAGTCATTGTGATGAGTCTGGGAGTGCAGCGCTCGTGGGTGGCCTCGAGAGGTCACCGAGACCCCACCCGCTGTGCTGGACGGGGTACCGGCCCGCGAGGCGGTTGCCTACGTCCGGAAGCGTTACTCCCCACGCGCCGTTGAGACACCCTGGCAACGCCGCTTCGTCTCCCGTTTCCAGTAGCCCCTCGCTCCATTGGTCACAACCAAGAGCGACCGGCAATCGGGGCGCGGCGTCGCGGAGCCGGGGTACGCACCTCGCATCATCGTTCCCCCTTCCATCGCTCCCTCTTCCATCGTTGGGATGTACGGGCACCCCGCCTCCGTCGGTCGACACCCAACACCAGGGTGACTTCCTCCTCCGCCTCGCGATCTACGCGCCCCAGCCCCGCTCCTTCATCCACGCCCCTATTGCCGGGCGCTCTAACGCGGGCGTTTCACGTGGAACATCGTGGACTCACCCGTTCCCGTCCCGACCTGACGACGTGGTACGCGGCAGGTCGGGGACTTCTTGCGCCAGGAGGTACGTCAGGGGCCGGTTCGCGGCCGTTGGCGCCCTACCTCTGGGCGCTCTGGCTGCCGGAAGCGTTCGCGGTACCGGACGGGGGCTGTCTTCAATAAAGATCTACACCGGATGGCCTAACCTGGCTGTGTGAGAGATGTCAATGATGACCTTGATGCTGGATGTCTGGCCGCGTGGACCATCGCGATATGAGCCGTCGCATTGCCAACATCACTCTCGACAACATTGACGACATGCCGCGGCGGTGCCGTCGATGCGTCTTCTGGGAGTTGGACCCGGTCGCACGCAGTCGGGCGGAGGAAGCCGGGGGCACTGAGCTGGAGAAGGAAGCGTGGGTGTCCTCAGCGCTTCTCGAGTGGGGTAGCTGCGGAAAGATCATCTATGTGGACGGCGTCGCGGCCGGGTTCGTGATGTTCGCACCGCCGGCCTATGTACCGCGATCTGTCGCCTTTCCGACGAGTCCCGTCAGCCCGGACGCCGTGCTCCTTATGACTGCAAAAATCTTGGATGACTTCGCTGGCCAGGGCTTGGGGCGTGTTCTCATCCAGTCGGTTGCGAAGGATGTAGTCCGCCGTGGGTTTCGCGCCATCGAGGCTTTCGGGGATCTGCGTGGCGAAGGGACCCGGTGCGTTGTACCCGCCGAGTATCTGCTTGCGGTGGGCTTCAAGACGGTACGGCCGCACCACCGTTGGCCACGGCTGCGGCTTGAGGTCAAGAACGCCGTGAGCTGGCGGGAAGAGGTCGAGGTCGCGCTTGAGCGGCTGCTTGGGTCGATGGCGCCGGAGGCGATGCTGCGCCAGGTCGGCAGCGCGGCTGGGACAGCGCCGACGGGCTGACCGTGTCCCGGTGCAGGTTTTCGTGGGAGACGGTCAGCGGGCGACGGTCAGCCCGTCGGCGCCAGAGGTTCGCGCCGGGGTCGATAGAAAGGGCCAGGTAGGACCTCAGCGGGCCGTACGCGAGGCGAGCGTCGGTACCCGTAGCTGTCCTGTGGGTGGGTCGAGGTCCGGCGGCAGGAACAGCCGCTGTACCGCAGCGAGTATCCCCTCAGCGACGGTGGCCCGAAATTCCGGCGACTCGAGTGCGGCGGCATCGTGCGGGTTCGTGAGATAGCCCAGATCCGTACGGATGGCCGGCATCAGCGTCTGCCGGAGGAGCTCCCAGGTCTTGGCATGGGTGCGGCAGTCAACGAGGTCCGTGCGCGATACAAGTTCCTTCTGCACGAGGCCGGCCAGGCGCTCACCCACGGCGGACGATCCCCGGGCATTGCCGAAGTAGTAGGACGAGACTCCCTGTGCCCACGGCGACCTGCCCGCGTCCAGATGCAATGAGACGAGTAGGTCCGCGCCGATTTCGTTCGCCCGATGTGCGCGTTCGGAGTCGTCCGGTGATTCGTGCGGACCGTGCAGGAGGTATGCCTCCAGGCCGGAGGCCAACAGTCGGGCCTCGAGCCGGGAGGCGAGATCGGCCATGAGGTCGCGCTCGCACAGATGCCCGACGGTGACCCCTGGATCTCCCCCACCATGCCCGGGGTCGATCGCGACCACGACTCCGAGCAGGGACGGACCCTGCTGCAACAGGCGTACCGACTCCCGAAGCACATCCGGACGGCCACCGACGACGGTCCGTTCCAGCTTTTTCAGCTCCCGCAGGGTCAGCGGTCCGCAGCGGCCATCCGGTTCCAAGCCCCGGTTGTGCTGGAAGTCCTTGAGCGCCGCTTCCGTCTGCGAGCTGAAGATCCCGTCCGCTCGTCCCACGTCGAACCCCATGTTCGACAGCCGCTCCTGGAGCGCTGCCACATCGTCTCCGATGAACGGATGGTTGATGCTGTGGTACAGCAGGCGGTCGCCGAGCTTGCGGCGGGCCTCGTCGAGCGCACGGAAGGTGTCCGGGCCGATGATGCCGTCCGCGGACAAGCCTCGGCTCTGCTGAAACGCGCGGACTGCATCATCCAGTGCCTCGTCGAACAGGCTCCCATCCACCGCCGGGTCGGACCTCGACAGGTCGCCCATGGGTCGGCCGGACATGGGCGGATATGACACGTGTGGATCGGTAGGGTGCGGCAGGTCTGTGCTGGCTGGAACCAACAGCGGACCGGTGACCGGGACCTCCGGCAGCGCGGAGGAACCATGATCGCGCAGCCTCGGGCCTCCCGGACCCGGCGCGGATGCGTCTGGCTGACGTGGCGCCGCCGGCAGAAACGCCAGGGAGATCAATGCGGCGCGTACCTCGATGACGGATGGATCACGGTCGCCGAGACGCAGAAGCCTTGCCCCGCGGTTACCACTCGAACCTACTGACGGACGGGTCACGGGGACACAGGCTAACCCCGGATAGCGGCTTCGCCGCGATCCGGGGACCCCGAGCGCGTGGGTGGGCCGCTGTGCGGGGGCCTACCGATCCGCTTCGCGAATCGGTAGGCGTATCGGGGGCGTGGGTGGGGGCTTCGCCGCGATCCGGGGACCCCGAGCGCGTGGGTGGGCCGCTGTGCGGGGGCCTACCGATCCGGCCTCCCCGTGCAACGCCTTCGGCGTAGCACGGGGACCCCTGCCTCATGGGTGGGCTGCTTGATACGCCTACCGATCCGCTTCGCGAATCGGTAGGCGTATCGGGGGCGTGGGTGGGGGCTTCGCCGCGATCCGGGGACCCCAGCCCCGCTCCTTGATCCACTCCCCTATTGTCGGGCGCTCTTACTCAGATGTACGCGGAAAGATCCCGCAGAAGGGCTGCTTTCGGCTTCGCGCCGACAATGCTCTTATCCACCTCGCCGTTCACGAAAACGGCCATGGTGGGTATCGACATGATCTGATACTGCCGGGCGACCTGCGGGTTCTCGTCGATGTTGAGCTTGACTACGCGCAGCTTGTCGCCGTGCTCGGCCGCGATCTCCTCGAGAACCGGGGCGATCATCTTGCACGGCCCGCACCACTCCGCCCAGAAGTCGACGAGGACGGGCACGTTACTTCCCAGAACCTCGTCGGCGAATGTGCTGTCGGTGACGGGCTTAGTAACTCCAGCCATGATGATCTCCTCCCTATCGTTGCTACGGGGATGGTGTCGTGTCAGAACGACTGCGCAGGCACAGCGCCCTGAAGAACCTGGTGGACTGAAGAACCTGAGGAACTCAGAGCGTCCGGAATCCGTGCCTGTCGCCGGCGCTCACTGCGCGACCGTCACGGCGGGTGCCCGCGGTGCCTGTTCGCCTTCGTCCGCGCGCGCGGCCAGCCAACGCTCCGCATCCAGCGCCGCTGCGCACCCGGTGCCGGCCGCTGTGACGGCCTGCCGGTAGATGTGGTCGACGACGTCACCGCAGGCAAAGACTCCTGAAAGGTTGGTCGTGGTCAAGGGATGGTCCACCACGATGTACCCGGCGTCGTCGAGCTTGAGCTGCCCGCGCACGAGCTCCGACCGAGGCTCGTGGCCGATGGCGACGAACAGGCCGGTCGCGAGGATATCGTCCGTCTCTCCCGTCACGGTGTCGCGCACCGTGACGCCGGTCACCGTGTTATCGCCGAGGATGGCCTCGACCACGGCGTTCCACCGAAAACGGATCTTTGGGTTGGCAAGCGCGCGTTCCTGCATGATCGCACTTGCCCGCAGCCGGTCCCGCCGATGGATGATCGTTACGGACCGGCCGAAACGGGTCAGGAACGTTGCCTCTTCCAGAGCCGAGTCACCGCCGCCGACGACGATGATGTCCTGGTCCCTGAAGAAGAACCCGTCACAGGTCGCGCATGCGGACACGCCGTGGCCCAGGAGGCGGGCCTCGTCAGCGATGCCCAGCATGCGGTAGGAGGAGCCGGTGGCGATGATCACAGTGCGGGCGAGGTATGTCTTGTCCGAGACGGTGATGATTTTCGGGTCGGCCCGCAGGTCGACCTCGGTGACGTCGTCGGCGATGAGTTCCGCGCCGAACCGCTCGGCCTGGCGCCGGATGCCCTCCATGAGTTCGGGGCCCTGGATGCCCTCGGGAAAGCCCGGGAAGTTCTCCACCTCCGTTGTGGTCATCAGTGCGCCTCCGGCTGAGACTGCACCCTCGAAGACCAGCGGGCGCAGGTTCGCGCGCGCGGTGTATATCGCCGCGGTATAGCCGGCCGGGCCGGATCCGATGATCACGACGTCGCGCACATCCGGATCGTTTGATCCGGGCCCGCTGCTCTGCGCCGTCACATCTCCACCTGTCCTTTCGGGTCGCCGGCAGTCGCCGGTAAGGCCGTGCGCCAGCCACAACCGTCCCACTGTGCGCCCGATTCCCGGGGCACCGGTCACGGTCCGGCTAGATCTACTTGGGGCCGCCGGCGGCGCGTACAGACATCATCGCGCCGCCTTCGGCCGGGTCTGCCTGTGTGTGGCCGCCGGCGGCGCGTACAGACATCATCGCGCCGCCTTCGGCCGGGGGAAAGATCATTATCGGGTAGTGGTTGTGCTGTACCACAGGGCCGCCGCCATGTTGGTGACGTTGCACCGCTCGTCGAGCACGGCCACCTGCAGTTGGTCGGTGTCATTCGGGCTGGACAGGACGACCAGCACGGCCGGCTGCCCGTTGAAGGTCACCAGATCGAGTGCGACGATGCTCCCGCCCGTCTGCGCGGCCAGGTTGACGTAGCACAACCGTAGGTCCGGTTGGGTCATCTCGGTGATGACAGACGCGACCGCGGCGGATGAATACGTCGTGGCAGCGCCGTACTCGTGCAGTGATATCCGGAGCGTTCCCGGTATCCGCCCGGTCACCAGATCGAGTGCGTGCTGGGGAATCTCGGCCATGGTCACCGGGTATCCGGTATGCGCGAGGATGGCTCCTTCGGCCGTGTCGGCGACCGTACCGGGCGTAGCCTCGCCGGCGGACCTTTCTCCCGCGGGAGCGCGGGGCGCCTGGGCCGTCAGCGGTCCGGCCGCCGGTGCCGGCAGTGGTGCCGCCAGCTGGCTGCTGGCTTCACTGGCGGTGCTCTGCGCGGGATGGTGGGCCAGCGCTACCACGAAGCTGACCATGCCCACCACGACGATCAGGCAGGCCGCCGCCGTGAACCACGCCGGGATCCCCGGCGGCCGGGCCAGCCGCGCTCCGCCGTAGCGCCGGTCGCCGGTCCGACCCGGTATCCGACCTGGTCGCCATGATTCCGACGGTGCCGGTCGCCCGACGGCCGGGTGCTGACCATCCCGGTGCTGACCATTGCGGTGCTGACCATTGCGGTGCTGACCGTCCTGCTCCGAAATCAGGGCGGCGCGTAGCCTCTCGGCGACATCCGCGGGCATCGTCACCGACGCGAGCGCCGCGAGATCCCGACGTACCTGCCGCAGCGCGGTCACGGTTTCGCGGCACTGCGGGCAGGTCCCGACATGCAGGGCCACCCCGGATGGCGAATGGTCGCCCTCGGCATAGGCGTCGAGGTGCTCAACATCCGGATGTTGATCAGCTATCATCGCTGGTCACCTCCTCCGGCCGCGTCGGATGCATTGACGTGCCTGCTCTGACTGACGGAATCGAGCGCCGTAGGGTTCCCAGGACGCAGGTAGTCGAGCATTACAGCCAGCTTTGCGCGTCCTCGCGCGCACCTGCTTTTCACCGTGCCCACCGGCACTGCGAGCAGCGCAGCCGCATCCGCGACCGAATATCCCAGGCCGTCGACCAGTACCACCGCCAGTCGCAGCGCTTCGGGCAGCTGGCCGAGTGCGGCGTCGACGGCGAGCCTGGTCTCACCCTCGGCCATGGCGTCGCGCGGTTCGGCCAGTTCGCCTTCGCCGTCTGTGGGCAGCGGAACCTGTGGTCGAGCCATCCGGCGGCGCAGCCGGTCCAGGCAGGCGTTGACCACGATGCGATGCAGCCACGTAGCCACCGACGCCTCACCCCGGAATGTGGCGGCACCGCGGTAGGCCGAGAGCATGGCCTCCTGAACGGTGTCAGCGGCGTCCTCGCGGTCGCGCAGCATGTTGATCGCCACCGTCCACATGCGGTTGCTGTGGGTCCGAACCAGCGCGGCGAACGCGTCCGGGTCGCCGTTGAGGTGCCGGCGAAGCAGACGGCGGTCCTGTTCGGCATGGTCCGCAGCCGGGGAGAGCGCAGTCTCGCCGACGCCGCCTGCGGGCGGCTCACCTGCGGGCGGCTCACCTGCGGACGGTTCGGAAGTGGTCATCGGACGACGGCCCGGGGGTGGAGGACCGCGGTCCTAGGAGTGGAAGGACATGTCGACGATCGAACCCTTGAAGCGCCCGTCCGATGCCGTCGGCAGCTTGGTCAGCCACACGACCCAGTACTGGTGGGCGGCTGTCGCCGGGACCGACACGGGGGTGGCTGTGCCGGCCGTGGCAGTGGCCTCGGGGACGACAACCGGGTAGCTGTTTATGTCGTTGACCGCTGTGTCACCGGCTCGTAGCTCGAACGAGGTTGGACCACCGCCAAATGTGATCTTCATCTCGTGGACGGTGACTGGTTGACCAAAGTCCAGCCGAAGACCGACCCCGCTCTTGGGCAGTCCGCCGAACTGCCTGCCGTCGGTGTTGTTATAGCCACTGGTCGTCCAGGACGTGGCTGGATTCCCATCGATCGCCTTCGGCGCATCGCTGTTGTTCTCGTCGCCGTCTGATCCCTGGGGGTCGAATGCCGCCACTGTGGGCTTGAGAACGACACCCACTGGGGTGGTCGGTGACGCGGTCGGCGTCGGTGCGGTCGTGGCGTTCTTCTGCGGAGCGCGGTTCAGCATGGTCATCGCGACGACGACGAGGGTTATGGCGACCACAAGCGCGACCACGATCGCCAAGATGCGGCGCGTTGACCATGAGGTCCTCTTGGAGTACGGCGAGCCTTTGCCGCCGCGTCGCCGGGATGCGGTGCGCTGCTGTGTCGGCAACCGTTCCAGCCCGCCGTTGGGATAGCCGCTGTTGGCGGGATAGCCGGCGTTGACCGGGTAGGCGCCTCCCGCACTGCCGCCGCGCGAGCCGCCACCCCTGGGGTAACCACCGTTCGGGCCGGGGTCCTGCCCGGCCGGGCCCGGCCGGGCACCGTCCACCGGGTGCCCGGTGGCGGCGTACTCGGTGGACGGGGACCCTGAGGGCATGGCGCGGGTCATCGGCGGCTCGTCGTCGATGCGGACCCGCCCGAGGTCGAGGGTGCCCTCGGGCGGCGCGATCTCCTCGAGGGCCTCGGCGAGCTCCGCGGCGGATGCGATCGGCGGGCGGTGCGCCCGGTCGTCCCCGAGCGTGGCGAGGGTGAGCGCGTCGATGTTTCGCGGTACGCCCGCCCGCACCTGGCGGGGTGAACACGCCCGTCCGTCGCTGGTCGGCGGCGCTGTGGGTAGCCCGCACTCGCGGTCCAGCGGCCACCGTCCGGTCAGCGCCGAATACAGCAGACCACCCATCGCCCGGACGTCGTCGGCGGCCAGGTTGGTGGAGTCGGCCCATGGTTCAGCCTGGCTGTGCGCGCCTTTCTCCAGGGCGGCGACGACCGAGCCGGTACCGAGGTCGACCACCTTGACCATGCCGTGGTGCGAGATGATGACGTCGCTGGGCCGCAGGTCGCCGTGGTGGATGCCGCGCTCGTGGGCGGCGGCGAGCACCCGCGCGACGGCCAGCATCACGGTCGCGGCCTGGTCCGGCCGCAACGGGCCCTCGGCGGACAACGCCTGCAGGGAGGTGCCCTCCACCCATTCGCTCACCACGTAGGACACCGGACCGGCGCCGGTGGTGGTCGAGGTTGCGTCATAGGTCGATGCCGCGCCCGGGTGAACCAGCCGGCCGGAGGCGATGGCTGCGGACAACAGCATCTCGGCGGCGCGATCATGCGCCGCCGCCGCGGCGTCGCGCGTGTCCGGACTGAAGCGCTGCACCACGCGGACGGCAACGGGGCGAGCGAGGATGCGGTCGTCGCCACGCCACAGGGTGACCGGACCACGCGCGTGCATGACTGACAGTAGTTGGTATCGGCCGTCCAGCATGGTCTTCACCGGAAGGGTGTCAGGCCCCGGCGGCGGCATCGGGCCGGTCTCATCCGCAGGCGGAGAGTGGGACCCGGGTTCCGCCATGGTGTCGGCCCTGCGGGTTGCGCTGCTCGTCACATCTTCATTGACGTCAGCCAGCGGCGGTCGGTTGTGCCCGTCGACCACTGTGCCTCCGTCATCACCGGCGCGCCCGGCTGTCGTAGCCGGATGCAGCTTGTTCAGTGTACGAGCCCCGGGCCTGCCGATCGGTGATTGCACCGGTTGCGATTGGAATCAGTGCGCAGATCGGGAACCGAACCGGCCACGAACGGTCGTGACGAGCGCCGCCATCTCCGCGAGTCTCATCCGGACAATAGTCATGAGATAGATCATAACCCCAACCGTGCAGGCGAGAAGCACGCTCACGCCGGATCCGATCCAGCCCGAACCGATGACCATGCGCACTCCCCAGGCGACGGCTGCCGCCACCACCGCGCTCAGGCCGCCGGCGATGGTTACTTGAGTGAGCATCCGAGCGATCCGTGCACCGTCGATGTCACCGAGGCGAGCCCGCAGCAGCGTTGACGAGGCGGCAACGCCTACCAGGTAGGACGCGGCGAATGCGAGGGCCAGCGCGACCGACCGGTGTCGTTCGGGCAGCAGCGAGCTCAGCGCGACCGCGCACACGATGTTGGTAGCCACGACGCCTATGTTGATCAATGCGGGTGTACGGCTGTCCTGGTAGGCGTAGAACGCCCGCAGCTGCACCTGGAACAGCGAGAACGGCACCAGGGCGACGGCGAAGGCGGCGAGGGTGTCGCCGATCCGCAGGGCGCCGGTGTAGCTCACGGCGCCGTGGTTGAAGACCGTTATCGCGATCGGGCGACCCAGCGCCAGCAACATGAGTGCCGCCGGCACGATCACGACGCCGGCCAGGCGCATCCCGGTGGAGAGATCCCGGCGGACGAGGTCGCCCCGGTTGTCGGCGGCGTGCGCGCTCATCCGTGGCAGCAGCGCGGTGATCACCGATACGGCGATGATTGCGTAGGGTAGCTGAAAAATCTGATATCCGTACGTGTAGACGGTGTACGCCGTCGCGGAGCTGGACAGCCGCACGATGACCAGGTACCCGACCTGGCTGACCGCCACGTAGAGCAGCGTCCAGCCGGCCAGCCGCACCGCCTGGCGCAGCCCGGGGTGGGAGAGGTCCAGCCGCGGCCGGTAGTGGAACCCGACCGCACGCAGCGACGGCAGCAGGGCGAACGTCATGACCACCACGCCGAGGGTCGTGCCGGCAGCCAACACCGTGATCTGGGCATCGCTGATCCCACCGACGGTGGGCGGCCTGGGGCCGGGCACGAAGATGAACGCCATGCAGGTGGCGATCACGATCAGGTTGTTGAGTATGGGCGCGAACATCGGTGCGGCGAACGACTGCCGCACGTTGAGTATCGCACCGATCGTGGCGCCCAGGCCATAGAAGATCACCTGTGGCAGGAACCAGCGCAGGAACGTCACGGCGAGGTCCCGCTCGGCGCCGCCGGCGGCCAGATAGGCGTTGACGATGAGCGGGGCGGCCACCATCGCGACCACCACCGCCCCACCGAGCGCCAGCACTACCAGGGTGAGCAGCGAGGATGCGAACGCCTCGCCCTGGTCGGGGTCGTCCTTGGCGGCCCGGACGAGTACCGGCACGATGACGCTGGACAGCACTCCGCCGAGCAGCAGGTCGTAGAGGATGTTCGGGGTCGTGTTGGCGACGTTGTAGGCGTCCCCGGCCGCGCCCGTGCCGATGGCCGTCGCGATCGCCACCGTGCGCAGGAAACCTGATGCCCGGGACGCGACCGTGCCGATTGCCATCGTGCCGCTGGCCCGGCCCAGGGTCATCCCCCCGCGGCCGGCGGACTTCGACGGGCCCTTACCCGACGGGCCGCTGGTCGACGGGCCCTTACCCGACGGGCCCCGTCCCGGCCCGACCTGGTGGGGCGTGGCCAGCGGCGTCGTCCGGTGTGGTGTGCCGTGCTGGGGCCGGGTTGACGGAGCGGCTGGTGGCGCACCGAAGGGTCCGGGCGTCTGGGTGGTCGGCCCGCTGGGATCGAAGCCGGGTTGTCTGCGATGTCGGGCGGGTGGCTTCCTGGTCCCGTCTCCGGGTCCGGCCGTCATCGCCGTGCTCCCTGGCTCCTGGCGGTTCCCTGGTGTCCGGCGGTTCCCTCGTTCATGACCGTGTGGGTGGTGCGGACGAGTCGCTCCAGGTCGTCTCTGCGGTACTCGCCGGCCCGGCGTGCATCTCCCGGGCGCTCCCCGGCTCGTGGGTCGCGGGAAGCGGGCTCCGCGAGCGTCCGGCGTGCGCATTCCAGGGTGTCCGGACTATTCCGGATATCCGAATCATCCATATCTTGCGGCGGCGATGCGGCGGGCGGTTGCCGGTGCGGCGCCCGCAGGCGGCGGAACAGCCGAATCGCCACGGCGAGCACGAGGATCGCCAGTGAACCTCCGGTTATCGCCACCGCGATGACCCCGAAGACCGTCGACTTCACCAGGATCCGCAGTGGCGGGCCGGCCGACAGCGGCCGTCCGGCGGGAGTGAGTATCTGGATGTCCACGGGGAACGTACCGGCACCTTCGGCATCGACGTCGACCTCGATCTGCTCCTTCTGCAGAGGGGGTACTGTAAGTGTCACTCTTGTCGCTGATCGTAGCCGGGAATGGTCCGTGGACGCCAGCGAGAGGACCACGTTGACAGTGAACGTGGTGTTGTTCTCGAGGGTGACCGGAACCTTGCCGTGTTTGCTTGTCAGCGACACGCTCCGGGATGCGACCACCCGGATGCCCTCCCGCAGAGCGCGTACCGCACCGGCGACACCCGAGCTCAGGGTGTCCGCGCCGTCCGTGCCCTCGGAGCCCACCCGCCAGGCGACCGACTCGGTTGCAGTGAGGGTGTTCTCCATCGCGTCAATGCCGGCGGCTGTGCAGTTGCGCAGTCCGGGTGACCCCGAGCCCTGTGGACACAGGACGGACTTGAGGGCCTGTACCTGACTGCGCAGATCCTCTGTGGCGATCATCCGGGTGACGGGCAGCTCTGCTGCCCGGGCCCAGCCGGGGTATCCGAGGGGACCGCGTTCGCCGCTTGCGGCAGCCGAACCCACCATGCCTGAACCCACCGTGCCCGAACCCACCGTGCCCGAACCCGCGGAGGTACCGCCCGCTGCCGGTGTCCCGATCAGCGGCACCGGCCGGGAGAACGGAGTCGACAGGCTGCCCAACACCTCCTGCGCCCAGTCGGCCGGCGGGTCCCAGTAGCGCGGCAGCGCCAGCGTCTGGGCGCGGGCGAGGCCTGGACGCTCGGCTGTGATCATGGCGATTTCGGCGATGAAATCGTGGAATGACTCTGCCTGGGTCGACGAATCGGTCGGCGTCGTGGTTCCGGTCGCGAGCCTGGCCAGTTCCGTGTCGGCGGCCAGCGCCCGGGTGACACCACCGGAAGTCGCGATAGTGGTGCCGGCCGCGGGAGTGTAGTCCCGGTCCGGGTCCTTCGGCGGCAGCAGGCGCGAGTCGGTGATCACGGTGGTGATACCCATCCGGCGCAGCAGGTCGAGTGTGGTCTGGTCGACGAGCCCGTCAGCGGGGTAGGCGATCGTCGTGTCCGGTGTACGACCGATGGCGTTCGCGACGACGGTCTGGCCGGTCAGCAGCGCCACCAGGATGCTGTGGAACTCCTGCGCCCGGGTCAGCGCCACGACGTCGACGTCGCCGTAGGGTAGGGCGAAGATCGTGCCGCCCGCATCCGCGAACGCCTTCAGCTTCGCCAGGAAGGTCGCGGCATCCCGGTTCGGGCGTCGGGGGCTCGGACCGGACGGTGTGGCCACCTCATACGGGCTGTCAGCGATGATTTTCAGTGTCTGCACGAGGACCGGGTCGACCGCGAGGGTGACGGTCGGTGTCTGCTCGCCCCGGGCGGGAACGACGGCGTTCAGCAACCGGTCGAGGCGGCCACCCGGTGCGACGAGGCGGGTCAGGTCATCGTCGGTGAGCCGACCGTCCGCTCGCAGCCGTGGCACGTCCGCGAGCGGCAGCACAACCGAGACCGGCGTGGGTGCGGTGACGTCGACGGGAGCCCAGACCAGGAAGGTGTATGTCGTTCCGACAATCCTGCGCTGGCCGGCTACCGTCCCGGTCGCGGTGATCCGCACCGGGTACACCTTCAGTGCCGCAGGCAGGTTCAGGCCGGCCGGGTTGGCGATTGCAGTGAATGCTGCCGGCAGCGCACCTGGCACCAGCGGGTTGGCAATCGGTTGGGAGGCAACCGCCGTCGGGTAGGGCAGCGCGGCCGCCGCGGCCGTGTTGGTGCGTAGGTTCGCGAGGTCACCGCGGCTGGACATCGAACGTCCGAGGTCGACCCGTACCTCAAGATTCGAGACCTGGGTGGTCCCGATGAGTTCCAGGCGGCCCGTCATCTTCAACGGTGCCTGGGGTCGCCCGATCTGGGTGAACTCGTCGATAGCGATACGCACTGGTTGTACGGAAACGTTCGGGGGAGCGGTCGACGCCACAGGCGAGGATTTATTCAGCCGCGGGTTCGCAAGCCCCGACCGGGCTGGGGGCAAACCTGTGGATACCCGGGTGGAAACTGTGGATAGTCCTGTGGATCCTGTGGACGCCGGGGCTGGCTGTGCGCGGACAGAAGTTGCACCCAGAGCCAGCACGGCGAGTGACGTCAGGATCAGGGTGACCATTCTGATACTCCGGGCCGTCAGAGAATCATCGCGGTGTGTCACGTAGCATCCATGAGGATGCCGGGCACCTGGTTCAGGAGCCTGCGTTCGTCATCGTAGGCAAGGAGTTCGGGCACCTCCACCAGCGGGACCCAGGCGACTTCGCTGACCTCGACATCGGCGTCGGACAGTTCCCCGGCCGTCCGTAGTAGAAGATAGTGGTGAACGGTTTTGTGCACGCGTGCCCGTCCGGCCACGAACCAGAAGTCGATCGTGCCGAGCCGACCGAGTACCCGTCCGGTCACACCAGTCTCCTCCGCCACCTCCCGAACCGCTGCCTGTTCCGCGGTCTCGCCGCCTTCGACATGCCCTTTCGGCAGCGACCACAACAGTCGGCCACGGCGGTCACGGCGCGCGATCAGCGCTGCGTTCGCCATTTCTGAAGGGTCATCCAGAACGAGCCCGCCCGCCGAAGTTTCCTCTACCCGCCGAAGTCGCCGACGAGGGGATGTCGAGGACGGGGACATGAGCTGATCGTACGAGTCGTCCGCGTCACACCCGACGTGAACGGTCACTGTCGGACATCGACTCTGCCGTCGCGCTGACGCCGGTCCTGCGGTGGTGGATCGCCGGAGGCGATTGTGCGCCGATGGGTGGTTGTTCGGTGGAGGGCAGAGCTGCCCGATACGCTGAAACAGTGTCGGTGATCTGCCTGGACAACCCACGTGACTCCGCGGAGCGAGCTGTCAGTGCCCTTCTCAAGGTACCGGCTCCCGCCGACGACCTGGGACGGCTCTTTGCCGGTGCCGGCCACAGCCTGTACCTCGTCGGTGGTTCGGTCCGGGACGCGCTGCTCGGCCGCCTGAGCGTCGACGCCACGTCCGCTGGCGTGGGTGCGTCTGATCTCGATTTCGCCACCGACGCCCGTCCGGAGCGTGTCCTTGAGATCACCCGCGGCTGGGCGGACGCCACCTGGGAGGCCGGGATCGCCTTCGGAACCGTCGGCCTGATCCGCGCCGGGGTGCGGTTCGAGGTGACCACTTACCGCACCGAAGCGTATGACCGGACATCCCGGAATCCCACAGTTGCCTACGGTGACACCCTGGAAGGCGATCTCGTCCGTCGCGACTTCACCGTGAACGCGATGGCCGTGTCCGTACCCGGCCATGAGTTCGTCGACCTGTTCGGCGGCATGGCGGACCTCGCCCGCAAGGTGCTGCGGACCCCGGGCTCCCCCGAGGCGTCCTTGGACGACGACCCGCTGCGCATCCTGCGGGCCGCTCGGTTCGAAGCGCAGCTCGGGCTGATCCCGGTCGGCGAGCTGGTCGCGGCGATGCGCTCCAGGACACCCCGCCTGACGATCGTATCGGTCGAGCGCATTCGGGATGAGCTGCGCAAACTCATGATCTGCGCGGATCCCGTGGTCGGGTTGGAACGGTTGGTGGACATCGGGGTCGCGGACATCGTCCTGCCGGACCTGCCTGCGCTGCGGATGGAGATCGACGAGCACCACCAGCACAAGGACGTCTACACCCACACCCTGACCGTGCTGCGCCAGGCGATCGCGCTGGAGGACCCGCTTCCCGACGGCGGCCCGGACGAGGTGCTGCGCTGGGCCGCCCTGCTGCACGACATCGGCAAGCCGCGGACCCGCCGGCACGCACCCGGCGGCGGAGTCTCCTTTCACCACCACGAGGTGGTCGGACGCGACATGACCCGCAAGCGGCTGGCGGAGCTGCGGTTCCCCAAGGACGTTGCGGACGCGGTCACCCTGTTGGTGTTCCTGCATCTGCGGTTCCATGGCTACGGCCGCGGCGAGTGGACCGACGCGGCGGTCCGGCGGTACGTCCACGATGCCGGGCCGCAGCTGTCCCGGCTGCACAAACTCGTCCGTTCGGACTGCACGACGCGCAACCGGCGCAAGGCCGAGGCGCTGACCGCGACCTACGACACGCTTGAGGAGCGGATCGCCCGACTGTCCGAGCGCGAGGAGATCGCCGCGATCCGCCCGGAACTCTCCGGGGACGACATCATGGAGCTGCTGGGCCTCTCGCCCGGGCGGCTGGTCGGCCAGGCGCGGGCGCACATGCTCGACTTCCGTTTCGAGGCGGGCCTGGTAGGACGGGAAGCGGCCGAGACCGAACTCCTGCGCTGGGCGCGGGAGAACGACGTCCCGCTTCCCGGCGACCTGCCTGACCAGGCAACCTAGCTCGACCTGCCTGA
>NZ_CAUVXG010000074.1:0-4209 GCF_963555885.1 Protofrankia sp. Cr2 | reverse complement strand
CCTGCTCGACCTAGCCCGAGCAGCCTGCGGGCTGACCACATCGGGCGGTCCTTTGTAGTGGGCCGGCTTTCGAATCGCACTCACACCCTGCGTTCCAGCCGTTCACACGCGGCGTGGTCACGATCGACTTCGTTCCTCTGCCGAGTGGTTCGGGATGCGGGCCGCCGGCGGCGTGCAAGAACGAACGTCGCGCCGTTTCCGGCTCCGCTCGGAGGACGGAGAAGGAGGCATGTGGTGTCCGCACGACATCGATATCTCGGACGGCGGGCGCGGTTCGGCATCGCCGGCGTACTCGGCGTCATCGCAATGGCAGCCGTGATTATTCCCGTGGTGCGAACCGGGCCATCCTCGACGAGTTCCACGCCGCTGGCTGCGGTGAACGTGGCGAAGAGCGACAGCCGGCCGAACTTCGTGTTCATCCTTGCCGACGACCTGGACGCGACCACCTCGCCGTACTGGGAGGCTATGCCGCACACGGCCGCCCTCATCCGGGACAGTGGGTTGACGTTCACCAACAGCTTCGCTCCGACGCCCATCTGCTGCCCGGCCCGCGGCACGATCCTGACCGGAAAGTACGGCCACAACACCGGAGTGCTCACCAACTCCGGTGACGTCGGTGGCTGGGCCACGTTCGCGGCGAACGGAAACGAGGAGAAGACCTTCGCCAAATACCTGCATGACGCCGGGTACCGCACCGGTCTCGCCGGAAAGTACATGAACGGAATCGAGAACGAACCGGAGCACATTCCGGCGGGCTGGTCGGAGTGGTACGGCAGTGTCAACAACAATTTCTACACCGGCTACAACTACACGCTGAACGAGAACGGCACGATGGTGCAGTACGGCGGTCCGGACAATCCGGCCAACTACTCGACCGATGTTGTCGCCGCCAAGTCCACGGACTTCATCCGGCGGGCCGCCACTGACGGCACGCCGTTCTTCTGGTACGCGGCGTCCACCGCCCCGCACCTGCCCCTGCCACCAGCGCCCCGGGACGCTCACAACCCGTTTGCCAGCGCCACCGCTCCGCACAGCCCCAACTTCCTCGAGCCCGATGTCTCGGACAAGCCGTGGTGGCTCTCGTCCAGCGCGACCGAGCGGTCCGCTCAGGTGCTGGCCACCAACAACTGGGACTACCAGAACCGGATGGGCTCGCTGTACGCGCTCGACGACATGGTGGCGAACATCGTGACTACCTTGCGTGATACCGGAAAACTGGACAATACCTATCTCGTCTTCACCTCGGACAACGGCTACAACCTCGGTTCCCACCGTCTCGTCCAGAAGATGGCCCCGTACGAGGAGTCGTTGCGGGTGCCGTTGGTGGTCGCCGGACCCGGGATAAAGGCGGGTACGGACAGCCACATGGTCGCGCAGATCGACCTTGCCCCGACCTTCCTGGAGCTGGCCGGCGCGGCAGTTCCAGCCGACGTCGACGGGCAGTCGCTCGCCGGCCTGCTGCACGGGCAGCAACCGGCGTCGTGGCGCACTGACCTGCTGGGCCAGTACGCGGGCCCCGGCCAGGACGGCCAGGACGGGATCGCCGCGGAGCAGGTGACCAACGCGACCGCTCACTATCTGGACCTGCCACCGTGGACGGGTCTGCGGACCGACCGCTACCTCTACGTCCGCTGGTATGACGTTGATCGGGCGCCCAAGGTCCACGAGTACGAGCTTTACGATCTGGCGGCCGACCCGTACGAACTCACGAACCTGCTCGCCACCCCAGCGGGCAAGGCGCAGAACGCCGCTCTGGTCGCTGCGCTCGACGCGCGGCTGAACCAGCTCGCCACCTGCGCCGGAGCGTCCTGCCGGACCTGACCGGACCGGACTGACCGGACTGACCGGAGGTGGCCGGACCGCGTCACCAACCCCGGACTCACCAACCCCGGACTCAGCACCCGGCACCGTCCCGCGGCACTCAGGCCGAGGGGCGGTGCCGGCTGGGCGGGCATTGCCTGTGGAAAACTCACTTTTCTTGTGGATAAGATGAGTACCGGCTGGGCCGGTGGCAGGATGATACGGGGCCAGTCAACGGGGGATCTGCACGGGGCGCATCCCCGCCCGATATGCCGGTCCAGGCGCTGCCCGCCGTACCGGTTCTGTCCCTGGTCGGGTGGGTCGATGATCGTGGTCTGTCAGTGGTGCGTTGAGGACGTTCTGGTCCCGATCGTGGGTGCGCCCGGCTACTGCTCCTGGTCCTGCCAGAACGCGGCGACCGGAATAGACCGCTCCGCGGAACGGGCGCGCGACCAACCCCGGGTCACCGTCGGTCCGCAGGCGGCCCGGCCGCACACGGTGCGGCGCCGCCGGTGCTGACCTTCGGGCCGACCTGTGTCGTGCTCATACGGCCATGTCAGTCACGAAAAGTTATCTTATGTGTGTGACTGTGCGGGGCTTCCGTCTGTCTTACCGGGGATGTCGACGCAGCGTTGTCGTCAACCGCGGGATTGTGTCGGACCATCGTGCGATCCTGCCGTCGATCGTTCACAGTCGGTGGAAACCCGGCAACCCGGGTGTCGCCGGCGACGCGGCGGCGAAGGAGCGCGCATGTCCCAGCTGACAGCACCACTGGCGGGCACACACGACCGATTCGGGGCGGAATTACGGCGCCGGGACTACGTCACGGCGGTCCTGGCCGAGGTGGTCCGGGCGCGGGGATATGAGCGGCTGGCCATGCCGATCCTGGAGCGGGCGAGCAGTTTCGCGGAAGACGTCATCGGCCTGTCCCCGTGGCCGGAGTGGCACCCGGCCGGGGTGTTCCACGTGGAGATCACCGATTTTGCCGACGGCTACCGGGCCGTTGCGAGCAGCAGTCGCGCGGTGCTGATCCCGGAGGGCACCGTGCCGGTGGCCCGCTGGCTGGCAGGGTGCCTCGCCGGCGAGGGGAACCTCATCCTGCCCCTGAAGATTTTTTACGATGTACCGTGCCACCGCAACGAGCCGGTCGACACCCTCAGCGCCACCAAGCGGCGGGAGTTCTCCCAGTTCGGGGTGGAGATCCTCGGCGCGGCGAATCCCGCGGCGGACGTCGAGATCTTGACTGTCATCCGCGACGGCCTGGTCGCCGTGGGCGTGCCGCCGGCCGCGGTCCGCGTCCGCCTGAACAATGTGGAGATCTTCAATCAGGTGGTAGGCGACTGCGGCCTGGTGGGGAAGGCCACGATTGCGCTCAAGGAGATCCTCGACGCCCTCGCCGAATGCCGCGCCGGCAAAGACCCCGGCCGGGCGGCGGGGCTGCGCGCCGCGCTGGCCGGGCTCCTGGACGACCGGGGGGTGACCGGCGGACGGCGTGCGGCCTGCGAACTACTCGCGGGCCATGCCTCCGGCTATGTGGACGACCGGGTGCGCACAACGCTGGGAGGCGCGGCCCGCGAACAGCTCGACGCCCTCGCGGAGATGCAGGCCGCCCTGGTCGCCGTCGGGATCCCGGTCAGCGTCGACTTCGGGGTGGTCCGCTCCCACGAGTACTACACCGGGCTGGCGTTCGAGGTCGACGTGACCACCGGCGCCGGCACCCAGGTGGAGATCGCCGGCGGTGGCCGCTACGACAAACTCGTCGGGCATTTCCTGCCGCCCGACGGCCCGGCCGCGGTGCCCAGCACCGGGTTCGCGTTCGGGGTCGAGCGGGTTGTTGCCACCCTCGCCGAGCTGGGCGTGTTCACCGGGTCGGCCGCGCGCACTACGGTGGACCGGTTCGATCCTGCCAGCGCCGAGATCCTGCTGGTCCCCCCGGGCGGGCAGGGTCCGGTCGCCGGCTACCTGCACGCCCGCGCGGCCGCGGACCGGCTGCGCCCTGACCGGCGGGTCGACATCTGGGTCGGTGACACCGCCGACCCGACCCGGATCGCCGGCTACACCGCCGCCCGCCATATCAGTGAGGTGCGCGCATGCTGAGCGACCTGTTTGCGGCAGTCTCCCCCACCCTGGCGGCCCGCTACCGCCGGCTGCTCACCGACTGGACCGCCACCCGGCTGCCGGCCTTGCATGAGCTGTCGCAGGCATACCTCGCCTACGCCGGCGGGGACGGGCTACTGCCCCGCCCGCTGCTGCTACTCGTCGGCTACGGCGCCGACCGGGCGACGCTCGGCGGGGCGCTGCTCGACGAGATCGGCGATGTGGTGTTCCTTCCCCAGGTCGTCCGCGATGTCCTGGCGATCCACGACGACATCGTCGACGGCGACCGGGAGAAATTCGCCCGGCCCACCC
>NZ_CAUVXG010000073.1:0-20737 GCF_963555885.1 Protofrankia sp. Cr2 | reverse complement strand
CATCCCACCCACCCTCGACGCGACCGTCGCCAAGCGGCACGCCCTCCGGTGGCGGCACACCATCCGGTGGCGGCTCCTCGTACGGCGGCACGCCCTCCGGTGGAGGTGCTTCGTAAGAGCGCCTCGGTGACGCCGGCCGATCCAGCCGCTCAGGCGGCCAACGGAACGTCCACCGGCCGGGTCAGGGAAGCAAGCGCAGGCCGGGTCTGGAGCAGCTGGGCCGCCTGCTCGAACGCCATCGGGTACACATCGTGTGCCCGACGTTGGTCAAACAGGTCAAGCGGGTGCCGGACCAACCGACTGATCGCGCTGTCAGGCCGGACCAGGTGCACCGTGCCACCGGTTGCCTTCGTCCAACGACGCATCTCCCGAGTCAGCAGTTGCTCGATGATCCGCCCGCCGGCGCCGAGTATCGGACCGGCGACGGGCGCGATCACCAGCAGGTTGCGTGCGGCTGGCGCCTGGTCGACGGACGCCTGTGAACGGACCGCGCCGTCCACGTACAGCCCATGACCAACCGGGGAGGGTGGGAACAGACCGGGCAGGCTCGAGGAGGCTGCGACCAGGTCCGCCAGGGGGAAACGTCCCCCTGACAATATCTGCCGGCGAAGCGTGGGCACCTGGACCGCCGAGATCCGCACCCGTTCGTCGTGGGCCGCACCGAACACGCTACGAGCCGTCCGCCGGATCCATCCCGGAATCGGGTTCGGAACCCGGACCGGTGGCACCTCGCACAGAACCTCACGTCCCACGCCGGTGGCCACACACGACGCGACCCATGCGCCGGATGACGTACCGAGCGCGTCCACGTCCCGCAGGGGCACGCCGGCGGCGATCAGGGCATGGGCGATCCCGAGTCCATAGGCGATGCCGAACGGACCGCCCCCGCTGTACACGACGGTCAGCGGTGGGATGTCCATGAAACTCAACACCGAAGCCGTGATCTCCTGCGCCATGTCAACCGTCCTCACCCGCCGAGTTCCTTCGGTCCGCCGGCTTGCCGGGCTGTCCGCAGTGCCCTTGTCAACCAGGTACGCAGCGATCCCGCACCGGCAGGCTCGATATCTGGACCGTTCCATACAACGATGTTGGATTACCGAAGCGCCTCGGCCTAGACATCTCAGGGACACCCGCCACCCCCTGGAGGGGTAGGGAAACCACACCTTGGTGGTTCCTGCTCCGTCCCGGAGACTCGTTACTGGTGCAATCCCCTCAGCGTTGTTGACGAGGAATGCAACAGTGATTCCTTCGTAGTCGGCCGCTCCTCCTCGCGGCGCGGCGCAGCAGGCGCGTTTCGGTACGCCTGAGGATGTAGGCGCAGAGCGCGACCGCCCCGGCCGCGACTACAAGCCCGAACATCAGGTTGCCGAGATAGGTGGCCGCGACGTGATTCCAGCGTGAATCGCCGTCGACGACGTTCCGCGACACCACGTTGAGATCCGTGGTCGACGCCAGTGCCGCAAAACCCCAGCGTGCAGGGGCCAGCCAGCTCGCCTGTTCCAACCCGGGGCGGCCGATGACCGGCACCATGCCGCCACAGAGCACCAGCTGGGCCATAGTGATCAGCACGAGCAGCGGCATTGCCTTCTCCGCCTTGTCCACCAGTGCAGAGATCACCAGACCCAGCATTGCCGAACCGAGCGCAGCCACCGCGACCGCGAGTAGCACCTCCGGCCAGGGCGAATCGATGACGGCTCCATGTGCCGGAGCCCGGCCGAGCAGGGCGATCAACGTCAGGATCACCGACTGGACGCCGGTGATCAGCGCCAGGATGGCGATCTTCGAACTCAGGTAGGCCGTCGTCGACAGGCCGATCGTCTGTTCCCGACGGTAGATCGCCCGCTCCTTGACGATCTCGTGAACGGCGTTGGCCGCCCCCATCAGGCAGGCGCAGACGACGAGCACCAGCAACACCGTGGGTGCGTCCAGGTTCGACTGGCCGGGTACCACACCCAGGTCGTGGCGGGCGCGGACACCCCGCGGTACCAGCCCGAGCAGGACCGGGAAGGCGATGATGAGTCGCAGGTAGGAACGGTCGGATGTGGTCACCGACAGCGCGCGGCGAAACAGCGTTGACAGCTGCGCGAACACCGACTGCTGGCGCAGGCTCGCAAGCTCCGCGGGTGCCGGCCGGGCGGACGGTGCGGTCACGGATGCGGCGACGTAGAGGTTGGATGCACGGAAGCGGGCCCCGGCATCCTCACCCGACGTCGCCTCCAACTCGAGGAACACATCGGAGAAGTCGGGCTTGCCGAAGTACGGAAGGGCGCCGCGCGGCGGGCCGAAGTACGCGACATGCCCGCCAGGGGCAAGGACCATGACGTAGTCGCACGAGTCGAGGTGAGCCACACTGTGCGTCACCACGGCCACGGTGCGCCCACCGTCCGCGAGCTTACGCAGTGACATCATGACCGACTTGTCGAGTCCCGCGTCGAGACCGGACGTCGGCTCGTCCAAGTACAGCAGCGATGGCCTGGTCAGCAGCTCCATCGCCACGCTGGTCCGCTTGCGCTGACCGCCCGACAACCGGCTGACCTGTGTGTTCGCATGCGCTGTCAGCCCAAGCTCGGCCAGCACCTCATCGATGCGCGTCCGCCGCTCATCGGCGCTGACGTCCGGCGGGAAACGTAGTTCGGCCCCGTATTCCAGGGCCCTGCGCACGGTCAGGGCGGAATGCAGCAGATCTTCCTGGGGCACGTAGCCGATCCGGCGGCGCAGCTCGTCGTACTCGGCGTAGACGTCACGGCCGGCATAGCGGACACAACCGGTGTCCGCGGGACGGAACCCGGTGATGGCGCCCAGCAGGGTCGACTTTCCCGCACCACTCGGGCCGATCACAGCAAGCAGGCTGCGCGCCGGCAACCGGAAACTGACATCATGCATCAGCTGCTTGCCGCCGACCGACACCGACAGTCCCTGAGCCTCGAAGGTGGCATCCCCTTTGTCGACGGCCTCTACCAGCGTGTTGCCTCGCAGTTGGAACAGGTGGTGTCCGACCGCGACCACATCGCTTTCTTTCAGGGATTCCTGAGTCACCCGCCGTCCATTGAGGAACGTGCCGTTGGCCGACCCGACATCGACGATCTCGATCTCGGCGTAGCCGACGTGCAGTTCAGCGTGGCGTCGGGAGACGAGCAGGTCGGCCACGGTGATGTCGTTGTCCGCGCTGCGTCCGATCGACGTTGTGCCGTAGAACAACTGGTGGACGTTGTGGCGCTCGTACTCGATCTCGGCTCGGCCCGGTGCATTCTTCGTCTCAGCCGCCGACGGCGGTTCGATCATGGCTTTTCGCGAACCCGGAGTCCTCGCCCCGGGAATTCCGACCCCGGGATTGCTGCCGCCGGGCTTGCCGCCGCCAGGAGCGTGTGCATCCCGGGCGCCGGATCCACCGGGCCTTCCGGACCCACCGGGCCTTCCGGATCCACCTGGCCCGGGTACACGCTCGGGGCTGTCGTGCAGCAGCGTCGCCAGCTCGGCTGTAGGTGTCCCCGCGGACGGGGCCTGGGCGTCGACCACGAGCTCTGGGCCGGTGGGTGTGCCGAGCCGGAAGCTGGTTCGGCCACGGACCGTCCTGGTAGCCACTTTTTCGCCGTTCACCCAGGTCCCGTTCGAACTGACATCCCGCACCGACCATCCATTGCGGGCCGGCTCGATCACCAGGTGGCTTCGGGAAACCTGCACATCGGCCATGACGATGTCAGATTCCGGGCCACGTCCGACCACGCACGTCCGACCCGCCCGTACTCTGGTCTCGTTGCTTTGGGTACTCACTCTCAGGGTGGCCGTCTCCCCGCTGTCTCTCGCCATTGACTCCATTCCCTTCTTGTTTATCGGGACGCTCGATCCGATATCGAGGACGAGGTGGCTTCCGTCCGAACCAGAACCGGCGACCGCAAACCGGATTCCCTCAAGCCTGGGCCACGACCTCGACCCAGTCCATACATCTCAGGTGTGCACACCACCCGCTCAAGGGTGCGGGAAACCCCACCTTGGTGTGCCCCGGTAAATCCGCGCCGCGGCGTGCACACCCGCCACTACCTAGGTGGTGTTTTCCCACACCCTCTGGGCCGTGCCGGCCAACCCTGAGATGCCTGGAACGGGGCCGGGGACAGAGCCGAACCTGATTGGTGTACCGGCTGGCACGCCGGTCCGACATCGATTTTCAGCCGTAGCGGACACCATCGAGGGGAAGGCACGATAATGCGGTTTCTGACCAAGGAACGCCGGACGCTGGAGCAGCTGCTACCGGGTCTGGATGCCGCGTTGCGCGGCTACGACCTGACCAGTCTGGAAGAACAGGGTAGCCCGGCGCTGAAGACGTTTCGGGCTCACCACGGGCCGGCGCTGCTTGTGCCGACGGAACACGCCGGCATCGGCGCCGACGTGCTCCAGGCGGTCCGCGTGCAGCGCGCGCTCGGTTCGCTGTCGCCGTCGCTGGCTGTGGCGACGACAATGCACCATTTCTCGATCGCGAGCCTGGTGGCGACAAGCCGGGTCAGCACCGGCTTCGAGTGGATGCTGCTGGAGGGCATCGCCCGCGACGGGCTGCTCGTGGCCTCCGGTTTCGCCGAAGGCCGCCCCGGCCAGGCCATCCTCTCCCCCGGCATGACCGCCCGCCCGACCGGGGACGGCGTGGCGATCTCCGGAGCCAAGAAGCCGTGCAGCCTGGCCCGTTCCATGGACCTGCTCACCGCATCGGTGTCCGTGCCCCGAACGGACAGCGAGGGTACCCAGCTGGCCGTGGCCCTCGTTCCAGCCGGCACCCCCGGCATGTCGGTGCGGCCGTTCTGGAAGTCACCGGTCCTGGCGGCCGCCGAGTCCGACGAGGTTGCCCTGGACGAGGTGGCGGTGCCCGCCGATCTGGTGGTGCGCACCGAGATCGGGCCCGATGACACCCCCGACGAACTGCAGACCGCCGGGTTTCTGTGGTTCGAACTGCTGATGGCTGCCTCCTATCTGGGGATGGCCAGCGCACTTGCCGAGCGGGTGCTGGCCGCCGGCCGCACCGCGGCATCCGAACGCGCCGGTATCGCGGTAGAGCTGGAAGCTGCAATGGGCTGCGTGGAGGGCGTGGCCCGCGGAATGAAACTCGGCCTAGCCGGTGAAGCCGCCTTCGCGGCGGCGCTGGTATGCCGATTCGCCGTTCAGGACGCGATTGCCCGCGCGGTGCGCCGCAGCGTCGAAGCGCTGGGCGGCATGGCCTACATCAGCTCGCCCGATGTGGCCTACCTGGCCTCCTGTACCGCGGCGCTGGCATTCCACCCACCGTCCCGAGCCCGGATGTCGGACCCGCTGTGCGACTACTTCGCCGGGCAGCCACTGCGTGTCGGCTGACCCGAACGGGCTCACATCCGAACCGGCTCACATCACCGGTGCCGCAGCACCATTGGCTATGAGGGGAAAACAATGTCCGCTCGTCCCACGATTCTGCTCACCGGAGCCACCGGCGTGGTGGGCAGCGCGCTGTTGCCGATGCTCCAGCGTCATTTCAGCGTGATCAGCCTGACTCGCCGTGGCCGGGTCGACTCCGAACAGGTCCATGGCGACATCGCCCGACCTCGGCTCGGACTCGACCAGATGACCTACAAAACACTGTGCGATCAGGTCGATTTCGTCGTCCACGCTGCCGCGGTCACCGACTTCGCCGCCGGAGCTCAGACCATCCGGGAGCTCAACGTAGCCGGCACTGGGCGAATCTGTGACTTCACCGCCGACAGCAAGGCACGGCTGCTCTACGTCTCCACCGCCTTCGTCGCGCGCGCCGAGCTGACCCGCAGCGCGACCGGCAACGATCTGCGGGAGGCCGTCGCGCGTCCCGAGGACTACCTGGATTCCAAGCGGGCCGCCGAACACCTGGTGGGCGCCAGCGGCGTTCCCGCCGCCATCGTCCGACCGTCGGTGGTGATCGGCGACTCGGCCACCGGGCACATCGTCCGCCTCCAGGGACTGCACACGATCGCGAGTGCGGTGTTGAAGAACCAGCTTCCGCTGGTACCGCTGGAACCGTTCTCGCGGATCGACTTCATCCCCCAGGACGTCGTCGCCCGCGCGCTGACCGCGCTGGTCCGTGCCGGGATTCCCGACGGCGTGCACTGGCTGAGCGCCGGGCCGCAGGCGCTGACCGCCCAGAGCATGCTCGGTTTCTGTGTGGCCACCGCGCAGCGGCTGGGTATCGCGGTGACCGCGCCGCGGCTGGTCGTTCCGGACATGGTTGAACGGCTGATCCGGCCGGTGTTCATCGACCCGCTGCCCCCGCCGGCCAGGCGCCGTTTCGATGACCTTCTTGCCATGACCGCGCTGTTCTCCGGGGCACACCCGTTCCCCACCAGCCTCGGTGCCATCCCCGGTACCCAGGCACCCACGCCGCAAGCGTTGGAAAGCTCGTTCGCTGCGTCGGTGCGATATCTGGCGTTGGCCAAGGGCCTGGTCGACGAGCGTGCGGCCGAGCTGACGGAGGTTGCAGCATGAACAGCACGAACAGCACGAACAGAACGAACAGAACGAACGGTCCCACGTACTACCCGACCGGTGCGGCCGAGGTCGCGGCCACCTATCGCCGGCACGTCAGCCGGGGTCGGGCCCGGCTGGCAGGTCTGACCGGCGGGTTGGTGGAGGTAGCGTCCGACGGTGCCAGGGTCTGGGACGCCACCGGATGCGAGTACCTCGACTGCGGCGGCTACGGGGTCTTTCTACTCGGACACCGCCATCCGGCAGTGGTACGGGCTGTGGTCGACCAGATCCAACGACACCCGATGGCGACCCGGCTGCTACTCGAGCCCACCGCTGCGCACGCAGCCGAGACCCTCGCCCAGATCACCCCGCCCGGTCTGGACTACGTGCATTTCGTGACGTCGGGTGCCGAGGCGACCGAAGCGGCCATCAAGCTTGCCCGGGCCAATGGGCGTACCAGTCTGGTCTCCACGATCGGCGGTTACCACGGCAAGACGATGGGTGCCCTGTCGCTGACCGCACGCGAGTTCTACCAGACGCCGTTCCGGCCGTTGCTGCCAGGAGTGCGGCACGTACCGTTCGGTGACTCCGCGGCGTTGGCCGCGGTCCTGGGAGAGGTTCCAGACTGCTGCGTGGTCGTCGAGCCGGTGCAGGGCGAAGGCGGCGTGGTCCTCCCGCCCGCCGGTTACCTGCGTGACGTCGCCGCGCTCTGTCACGAGCACGGCGCGCTGCTGGTGGTCGACGAGATCCAGACCGGGTTGGGCCGGTTGGGGCACTGGTGGGGAGCCGATGCCGAAGACGTCATTCCGGACATACTGCTGGTCGGCAAAAACCTCTCCGGCGGGGTCATCCCGGTCGCCGCCATGGTCGCGACCGCCGCCACGTACGCGCCGTTCAACCGCGACCCGTTCCTGCATACATCCACATTCGCGGGAGCTCCGGTTGCCATGGCCGCGGCCGCGGCCGCCGTGACCGCCATCCAGGACGAAGGGCTGGTCGAACGCGCCCGCGTGCTCGGTGAACAGCTGCTTGCCGGCATTCGGAACATCCTGCACGACACCTGCCCAGACCTCGTGGTCGACGTCCGGGGTGCGGGTCTGCTGATCGGCATCGAGCTGGCCGATGCCCGACTCGCCGGCGAGCTCGTCCTCGAAATGATCGAACGTGGAGTGATCGTGAACCACTCCCTCAACGCCCACACCGTCATCCGGCTCACCCCACCCGCGGTGCTCACGGCGGCCGATGCGGACCTCGTCCTGACCGCGGTCGCCGGCGCCGCCGGGGCGTTGCGCGACAGCCACCCGCACACCACAACCCTCGAAAGGAGCGTGTGAGATGCGCACCGTCACTCTGGAAACTCTCGTACCCGCCGCCCGTGTGGACGCCGTTTTCGCCCGCGTCAGCGATTTCGGCCGCTATCCCGAATACACCGATGCCGTTCGTGAGGTCACAATCACCGATCACGACGATGGAACCGTCGACTCCGACTGGTCGGTCGTCTTCCGCAACGGTCTGCTCTGCTGGTCAGAACGCGATCACATCGATCCGGCCGCATACACAATCACTTTCAGCCAGACCGACGGAGACTTCGACACCTTTCACGGCTCCTGGCAGGCATACCAGGCCGGCCCGGACGCCACCCTGACCTTCACAGCGCACTTCGATCTCGGCATGCCCAGTCTCGCCGCGATCATCGATCCGATCGCCGAACACACCTTGCGCGACAACATGCAGCGGATCCTGCGCGGCCTGTTCGGCGATCACGTGGTTTTTCCTGCCGACAGCGACATCCGCGCCGACGACGCCACGCTTTCCACTGAAAGAGGAGCGGTGCGATGACGACGATCACCGTCCCCGAGCCCCGTCCATTGGCCGCGGGCGACCTGCCTGCCAGCCCCGAGCAGGCCCGACAGCTGTTCCGTTCGGTTTTCGCCCAGCTTGCCGCCGGTGTCACGGTGCTCGCCACGGTGACACCGGCCGGCCCCAGCGGCATGACCGCGAGTGCTGTCACCTCGCTCTCCCTCGATCCACTGCTCGTGCTTGCCTGCGTCGGCAACCGCTCAGCCACCCTGGTGGAGATCTGCCAGGCCGGTCGGTTCTCCATCAACATGCTCGACGCGACAGGCGTCGAGCTGGCCACCGGCTTCGCCGCCCAGCCCTCGGCAGACCGTTTCACCGACGTGTCCCACCAGATCGTCCACGAGGTGCCCGTACTCGACGACGCGCTCGCGTGGACCACCTGCACGGTGCACGCCCTGCATCCTGGTGGCGATCACACCATCCTCGTCGGGTCCGTCATCGGGCTCTATCGGGGCCACGGTCGACCGCTGCTGTGGCACGACGGACGCTTTCAATCCATTTCGCCCGGACGGCAGGACTGCGAAGACCCGGATATGTAGCGTTCCGTCCGGGCAGGGGACGTACGGCACTTATATGCATTTTTCATAACGCATAGAATATTGGTCGAAATATCATGGGGAATACGAACAGAAGGAATCAACTTCGCCACATCGCATCACCGACCCATGGGCCGCGGTACCATACGATCCGACGAATGAAACTCGTAATGAAAGGCGTCCGGCGTCATGCCTGATCGGCTCATCGCAGATCCTCGCGGATTCGGCCGGCGCGCCACGTTGGATGTGTGAAACGTGGATGGTGACTCCTCCGCTGACATCTTCCTGTTCTACCGCGACGGCACCGGGAAACAACAGGTGGTGAACCTGACCGCGGCCGTGGGTGTGACGGTCGGCCGCGGTCCTGGTAGCGACGTCAGGCTGGCGTGGGACAGCAAGGTCTCTCGCCTGCATGCACAGTTCCAACAGATTGGAACCAACTGGATACTGATCGACGGAGGGTTGTCCCGTAACGGCACCTTTGTGAACGGGGAACGGCTCGTCGGACGGCGCCGACTCGAGGACGGCGACGTTATTCTCGTCGGTTCGACCTCGCTGACTTATCGTGACAACCGCTTCGGCCGCGCAGCCGCCGGCCGTGGCGCGATAGAGACCCAAGACGTGAACAATATCGTGACCCTGCGCTCCCTGTCGTCGACCCAGCTGCTGGTCCTGGAATCCCTGTGTCGCCCGTACCAGGAGCGAACCCCCTACACGACCCCCGCAACAAATCGGCAGATCGCCGACGAGCTGTTCTTCAGTGTCGAGGCGGTCAAGACTCACCTACGGACATTGTTTCGCAAGTTCGGAGTGGAAGAACTGCCGCAGAACCAGAAGCGGATGAAGCTTGTCGAGCTGGCTTTCCAGGCCGGGTTGGTGTCCGAACGGGAACATTGATCGTCGCAGCTGGCTCACCACGCCACCCCCCCAACCCCGTCACCCGACGACTTCAGGCGTTCCACGGGCAGGCCGAGCCTCGCGTGTGCGATGATCGTGGCGGCATCCTTCGCGAGGTGCCCTGGGAGACCAGGGAGAATCGGGAAGCCGGTGAGAGTCCGGCACGGGCCCGCCGCGGTCATCGGGGAGTCACCGTCCACGCGCGCAGGCGCAGCCACTGGGCCACCTGGCCTGGGAAGGCCGGGCGGCCAGGCGTTGATCCGAGAGTCCGAAGACCGGCCTCGCATGTGTGCCACCCGCCGATGGTCGGGTGGTCGGAGCGCGGGAGCCTCGCCATGTCCGTAGACATCTACGATGTGATCAAAAAACGCCGTGACGTGCGTGCCCAGTTCACCGGAGCACCGATCCCGACTGACGTCCTGGACCGTGTGCTCGCGGCGGCCCATGCCGCCCCCAGCGTCGGCCTGAGTCAGCCATGGGACTTCATCCTGATCGAAAACGTTCGGACCCGGAAAACCTTTCATGATCATGTCAGGCATGAACAAGCGATCTTCGCCGCGACGCTGACCGCGGACCAAGCCACCCGTTTCAGCCGGATCAAGATCGACGGCGTTATGGAGTCCACGCTGGCCGTCGTGGTGACATACGATCCGCTGCGCGGCGCACCAGCCGTCCTGGGACGACACTCCATCGCGGATGCCGGGCTGTATTCCGTATGTCTGGCCATCGAGAACCTGTGGCTGGCCGCGACCGCCGAAGGCATCGGCGTCGGCTGGGTGTCCTTCTACCGTGAACAGGCCGTTCGGAACATGCTCGGGATTCCCGACGACATCCGGCCGGTCGCGTGGTTGTGTCTGGGGCCTGTCACACATCATGAGACCGTCCCTGACCTGGAACGGCACAACTGGGCCTACCGGCGCGCTCTGCCTCAGGCGGTCCATCACGAGATGTGGTAGCCAGCCGGTCAGGAATCGATGATCGGCCACCTTCAAACGCAGGTGGCCGATCATCAGCGACCCTCCGGGACGCGCCCGTAGCGGCCGTCTCAGAACCTGTTTCAGGGTTGCTTCACAGCACCGGCTTCACAGCACCGGCTTCACAGCACCGGCTTCAGAGGACGGAGACGACCTGCTCGTAGTCCAGCCGTGGGCTGCGGTCGAACCACGGGTTCTCCCCGGGCCTGCCGATGTTGATGACTGCGAGTGTCCGCAACGGCTGGTCGGCGAAGAACTCCTTGTCGACGGCGGTGACGTCCAGTCCCGTCATCGGGCCGGCCGCGAGCCCAGCGGCGCGGATACCCAGGATGAAGTAGCCGATCTGCAGGCCGGCGTTGAAGCGGGCCGTCTGCTCGCGAGCAACCGGTTCGGTGAAGAAGTCCCTGGCGTTCGGCAGATGCGGGAAGATCTGCGGGAGGTTCTCGTGGAAGTCGACATCCGCGGCCACGATGGCCACGAGCGGCGCAGACCGCGTCTTCGCCTGGTTACCCGGGCTGAGATGCCGTACCAGCCGTTCCCGCGCCTCCGGCGAACGGACCAGGATGATCCGCAGCGGCTGCGCGTTCATACTGGTCGGCGCCCATTTGATCAACTCATAGATGGCACGGACCTGCTCGTCGGACACCGGATCGTCGCTGAACGTGTTCGCAGTCCGGGCCGTATGGAACAACAGATCCGCGGCGGCAGCGTCTAGTAGCAGGGCATCTTCGCCGGTAACGATATCGGTGATGGTCATGGAAGTCGGGACTCCTGATAGTCGGATGGTTGCCATGAGCACTCCGGGGACTGCGGCCTCCGGGCGCGCGATCTGACGATCGTCGCGCGCCCTTTGGCCCCAGGCTCTTAATTGAACAGACAACTATGCTGCCGACATCCCGCATCCGATGTGAGCTGCGCCTCCAGGTCTGTTCCCGGCCGGTACGGGTACCACGGGCTGTTACCACGGGCGGCGTCGATCCGGTGGAAAGCGCTCGAAATGTTTACCCTGGCCAAGGCCCATGTGGTCACCCGCCCGCACCCGGACGGTCAACCAGCCCGAAGGTGGTCCACCGATGCGTCCAGCCGGCACGGCGGCGGTCCAGCGCCGATGAGCAACCCAGATCGAGGGGTCGCGCTGCGGACCCGGCTGATGTTCGGCTTGCTGGCCCTGCTCATGCTGGGGTTGGCCACGACCGCCACCATCAGCATTTTCGCGCTGCGTACCTATCTCTTCGAACAGACGGACGATCAGCTACGTGGCGCCCAGAACATTGTGACAGCCCGTAGCGTTTTACTGGCCCGAATGGCACCGGTGATCAGCGCTGAAAACCTGCAGCGTGCGATCGCCCCGACCGACTACGTGGTGGAACTACGCAGGCGCGACGGTTCGGTCATGGTCATCACGGGGAGCGGCAGCGGACCCGCACCGTCCGGTCCGCTCATCAACACCGTCATCGACCTCGACGCCCGGGCGGCATCCGGAGCTCCGTTCAACATCGTCAACGGCGGCAAGCGCTTCCGGGCGGTCGTCGGGGTGCTACCCGCTGAAGGTGGGACCGATTTGGTCGCCGTTCCACTGCGCCCGGTAACCGCGACCGTCGCCCGACTGGCCGGCATAGAGCTCATTGCCGGCCTCGCAGTCCTTGCCGGCGCGGGCATCTCGGCGTGGCTGCTACTCGGCCGTGGCCTGCGGCCGTTGCGGGACGTCGCGGAGACCGCCGCCGCAATCGCCGGCGGGGACCTGTCCCGGCGCGTGCCCGACTCGCCGGTGCGCAGCGAGGTCAGTCGGCTCGCCGCCGCGCTCAACATCATGCTTGGTCAGATCCAGTCGGCGTTCGAGGAACGGGGCCGCTCTCAGGAACGGCTGCAGCGGTTCGTCGCCGATGCCTCCCATGAGCTGCGGACTCCGCTGACGTCCATTCGCGGTTATGTCGACCTGATGCGCCAGGGTGTCGTCCCACCGACGGGTGTGGACGATGCGCTGCGCCGCGTCCAGGAGGAGAGCGCCCGGATGAGCGCGCTGGTCGACGACATGCTCTATCTGGCCCACCTCGACGAGCACCGGCCGCTGGACCGCTCCAACGTGGACCTGTCCGCCGTGCTGCGGGACGCGGTCGCCGATGCGGCCGCCGTGGAGCCGGACCGTCCCATCGAAGTGACCTGTCCGGACCGGTGCATGATGGTCGGGGACGCCGACGCCCTGCGCCAGGTGGTCGGGAACCTCCTGTCGAACGTGCGGGTCCATACGCCGGTGACGGCCCGTGTCGAGGCAAAACTTACTCGTGACAGCACCCGCGTGCAGCTTGAGATCCGCGACTTCGGGCCGGGCATGCCGCAGGAATCGGCTGAACGGATATTCGACCGCTTCTGGCGGGCATCGGGGAGCCGCGATCGGATCCACGGCGGCAGCGGTCTGGGCATGTCCATCGTCGCGGCCGTCGCGGCGGCGCACGGTGGCACCGCTGACGTACATTCCGCTCCCGGCATCGGGACCACCGTCCGGCTCTTTCTCCCGGTGGGTGAACCGGAATCGCCCGGTCCACCCACGGGAGGGCTCGGCAGTGTCAATTACGACAGGCAGGCCGCCGGACCGCCGGCCTGAAGAGTCGACAGCGGGCAGAGCGCGGCCTGTGGGTAGTAGCTCCCCATGACCGCCGCGGCCGATGCCGGGTTGTTGTCAGGTGGAACATTCTGGACGGCATACGGGAAATTACCGAGAAGGTTGCGCAGCAGCAGCACGTGCGGCGTCGTCGGATTGTCCGTGGAAAAGGGTACGAACGTCGCTCCGGGAATGCCGTCGATTGCGGCCCGCTGCGCCTCGGTACCCAGGACGAACGTGTAGTAGCCGGTCGAGTCGAGCGCCGTGACCTCGTCCGCCCGGCAACCGTAGTCAACGGTGCCGTCGGGCAGCGTGTTCACAACCACGGGCAGCGGCAGTGTCGGGAGGTCCGCGCACAGGGACCAGTAGCGCAGGTTCGCCGCCGACGGCCATGGCGCCGGATGCTCCCCACCAGGCGTGGTAGGTGCCTTGGCCCGGACAACGACCACGTTGGCGCCGCCGGGCGGCGTCACCGAGGCTTCCAGATAGGCATTGTCAGGGTTGGGGAACAATGAGCCGTTGCTCGACGTCCCGCGGGCGAACTGCAGATCTCCGCTCGTCGTGGCAGCCGCCGACATGCCGGCCACCATGTCGGGCGTGGCGCCGGCTTGCGAGCCGGGCGCGCAGAGCGGGACGTTCACCGTGGTGCCGTCCTGCTCGAAAGCCACACCGGGAAGCGACACCGCATGGTCACCACCCGTGGGCAGGTAGACCCGGTAGATGAGATACCCGGCCCGGCCCGCCGAGGTGCCCTCAGGGGCAAGCGGGAGGACGTTGGTCTGACCCGGGGCTGCGTCGGGGCGGAGAGTAACAGTGAAGTGACCACCCGGGGATGCCGGCACCTGCCACGGGTTGAGGCTGCCCGCGTCTGGCGCGATGTGGTAGTCAGTCAGTTCCGAAATGACACCATTGGACGTGGTGAAGGGTGCGAAGCTGTTGTCGTACACCGTCAGGGATGTGTAACGCGCATCCGCGTACGTACCCGACAGCACGATGTTGAGATCCTTCTGGACGGCGAACGGCATGACCCAGTACACGGCGTCGCTGTCCAGCAGACCCGCGTTGACCGTCTCCGGCGAGGCTTCCACCCGCCAGGCGCAGTCAGGCGTCCTGGGCGGTCCGGACGGTGCCGCGTTTGCGGGAAGCGCGGACACCGCGAATGCGCTTCCCGCAAACGGCACAAGCACGGACATCGCCACCAACGGCAGCGCCCGAAATCTCCTCCGTCCTGTCATCGAGCGATCGTCCACCGAGCGATCTGTCAATCTCGGTCTACGCATGTGACGTACTCCCAACCGACAGAGCGGATCCATCCGTTGGACCGCGTCTGGCGCCAAGGAGACCCGCCCGACATGTGAACCAGGTCAGAGCCTGATGTGAAGCAGATTCCGACGATCTTTCCATTTTGTGACGGTCCCGGTCCGCTGACGGGTCCGGTGACGGGTCCGCTCGCCGTCCGTCGGCTGCCGGCGCCGGTCCCGGAGCAGGCAGGCCCTGGGCGTGGCGAACCGGGTAGAAGATCCAGAACGACTCCTGAATCCTGACGAACATTGACGGCGGTGCGGGTGGACGGAGAACCGGGAAACCCGTAGATTCCCTTCGGACATCGATTCTGTCGTAGATTTCTTACATGATCGATCTGTCGGGTTTTTGACACACGATCAGGGGTGCAATATTCCGGGCAGCCATTGTAGATTCATGTTGATCTCATTCATCCGCCTATATGGGGGTAGTAATGATCCAGGACATCCTTGACGCAGTGGACACGCCCGAAGATGTCGTCCCGAATGCGATACACGACGAACTTTTCGCCCGCCTGAACACCTCGATCAGCGACCAGTGGGCACAGGCCCGAAAAGGCGCTTTCTGGCAGCATGTCACGGCACACGGCTTCGACCGTGAGCTGTACCGAATCATAATGATCCAGATCTACCACTACACCCGGCATAATTCGATCAACCAAGCGGTCGCGGCCCTTCGCGCCGAGCCGGAACAGATCGGTCTGCTGCGCTTCGTCTACAGCCATGCCAGGGAGGAACTCGGCCACGAGAAACTGGTTCTGCACGATCTGCGCGCGGTCGGCCTGATCGGCCCGGACGAACCTGTCGACGAAGCGCCGCTGCCGGCGACCGACGCACTCATCCAGTACCTCTACGGTGTCGTGCTACGCGAAAGCCCGGTTTCCCGCCTGGGCTACTCCTACTGGGCCGAAACGGTATACGATCACATCAGCCCGGTGCTGGTGAAGGCCCGGGAATCGCTCGGCCTGAGCGATCGCGACATGGCCTTCTTCGTGGCGCACTCGGAGATCGACTCCAAGCATGCGGCCGAGGTACAGCACGCGATCCGCCATGCGGTGACCTCTCGCGAGCAGGCTGATGCAGTACATCGCGTCGCGGTCACCACACTCTGGCTGACCACGTCCCTGCTGGAGCAGTCCTACGCGGAATGGACACGCCGTCGCAGCAACGCATCGCCGCGGGAGTCCAGCCGTGCTCACTGATTCGCCGATATCATCCATATCACCGATATCATCGACGGCCGGTATCCAACTGATCCGCGCCAGCTCCGACAGCGAGCTGCAACTCGCCCGCGATTTTCGGAACGAGGTCTTCCTCGAACGACGCAGCGTCATGTTCAGCGACGGTCTGGAACACCACCGCGACGCAAATAGCCACGTCATGCTCCTGCTGCGCGACGGCGTCCCCGTTGCCACCGCACGTTCACAACCGTATCCGTCCGACAGCTCGGACATACTCGGGGTTTCGCCGAACCTGCCCGACTGGGGTTCGGACTCCGAGGTCGGCCGGATGGCCGCGGCACGCTCGCCCCAGTCCGTCCGCTATTCGCTCATGGTGCTGGCCTTAGGCTCGATGTGGCTGCTGGAGCACACCCAGCACCGGCGTTACGTAGCCTACTGCCTCCCGAAGATGCTGAAGATATTCCGTCTGATCGGCGCGGAGGATACCGGCGAGACCTGTGCCGTTCCGGGGCGCCCGGGTCGGCACAGTATTATTCTCGGCCGCTACGACGACTGCGCCCGCATCGGTATGGACCAGTTGGGGATGAGCCACGCCGAGGCCGGGGCGGCGATCCGCCTGGGCACCGCCGGGCCGAACAGCTAAGGGAGCGAGTGGGTGTCAGCGGCAGGAATCCCGGGTGGCGTACGCGCCGGTCGTATCTACGACACGTTGGCGCGCCGCCGCCCGCTCGTTCTGGTCTGCCTCGTCCTCGGCGTCCTCGCCGGCGCAGTCGGCACACTCAACATGCGGATGGACATGTCGTTCCGTCCGGTATTCACCGGCAATCAACAGCAGTTGGCACGGACAGCGGCGTTCGAGAAGGATTTCGGCGACCTGGGATTCAACGACCTTGTCGCGATCGCGGACGTCGGTGACACCGGGGACCCGGGCACGCTGGCCCGGACCCACGAACTTGCGGACCGATTGCGCAACCTGCCGCACTTTGTCACGGTGCGGGAGCCGTTGACGTTCCCGTTCTTCGACGCCTCGGGCCGGCTGCATCCGGCCGGCGTCGCCGCCGACCTGAGCAATGCGCACACACCTGCTGAGCAGCGAGCGGTCATCGAGCCGGTGCTGCATGCACCGTCAGCCCGGCGGATCATCTTCGGCGACGACAACCGACAGGTCGCGGTCACCGTCGCGCTCGACATCGCCAACAGCGATTTCTCCCACTGGCGTGCCGCGGTGAAGCAGTTCCGCGCCACAGTGCACGACTGGTCGCGGCAGACCGGTATCGCGACCCGCATCACCGGCTATCCCGAGGTCGAACAGGTCTACGCCCACGAAGTGCTGGTCAGCGTACTGCGCAGCATCGCGGTTCTGCTCGCGGTGATGTTGGTGATCCTGTTCGTCTATTTCCGCCGGCTCCGGGACGTCGTGACGTGCCTTGCCGGCGTCACCCTGTCGGTACCGCTGGTCCTCGGTGTCATGACGGTGCTCGGGCAACCCTTCTCCATCGTCAACAGCCAGGTCCTGACTCTGGTCCTGATCGTCGGCATCGCGGAGGCCCTGCACCACCAGCAGGAGTACCGCCGGCGGCGCGAGGCAGGACGGGATCACATCACGGCGAACCGCGAAGCATTCACGATCCTGGCCTGGCCTGCATTCATGACCGGCCTGGCGACCATGGTGGGATTCGGCGCGCTTCTCACGGCGGACATGAAGGCGATCTCGTCGTTCGGGCTGTCCACGGCACTTGGCGTAATGATCGTCTATGTTGCCAACTGGCTGACCGTACCGTCGCTTATTCACGTATTCTACCGCAACGCTCCGCCGCAGGCGTTCCGCCAACACACCACGTCCTGGACGGTCGCAATGCTGCACCGCGCCGACGGATTGCTGCAACGCCGCCCCGGCACAGTCGTTCTCGGCTTCGTGCTGGGCACCACAGCCCTGGGAATTGTCGGCGCATCCGGTCTGTCGATCGACCAGAAAGTCAATGAAGAGCTACCTGCTAGTCATCCCGCGGTAGTCGCCCAATTCACCTACGAGCATCAGTTCGCGGGATTCCTCGGCCCGGTCCTGTGGGTCAGGCCACGGTCCGGCACGGTTGTCGGCACCGAGCGGCAGCTTGCCTCGCTGGTGAACCGGGTCTGCGCGATGCCCGAGGTGCGCTATGTGGCATCTCCGCTCGACCTGACGCCACAGCCGCCGGTCACGGCTGGGCAGACCGACTCCGGCTGCGTCCGCCGCCCGGCCGATCTGTCCGGCGCGGTCGCGGCCCGCCAGGGCCAGGCCGGACCGGTCGTACAGCGGCTCGCGGACACGCTGCTCACCTCGGCCGGCGACCAAGCCGCGATCATCGTGCGGGTGCCGGACATCGGCACAGCGAGGTCCCTGCCGTTCGCCGAACGGGTTCGCGCCGCGGCACGGGAAACCATGCCGGACGCCGACGTGGCGACAGTCGGCGAGTGGTGGCTGGCACAGCAGGGCATGCACAGCCTCTCGTTCGAGATGATGCTCTCGGCCATCACCGCGCTCGCGTTGATCCTGCCCATCATGTGGTTCGCCATCCGGGACGCAAAGCTGTTCCTCGCCGGCATCGTGCCGACCATCCTGCCGGTCTTCGCAACCCTGGGTTTCATGGGTCTGGCCCACATCACTGTGCGCATCGGCACCGCCATGATCCTGGCCATCGCGCTCGGCCTCGCCGCCGACGACACCATTCATCTGTCCGTGCGCATCCGGGACCGGGTCCGAACCGGATCAGCCCCGACGAGCGCCGTGACCGCGACCATGCTGCGCACCGGCCGACCGGCGAGCTTCTCGTCCTACGTGCTCATCGGCGGTTTCGTCTCCATGATGGCCAGCTCGCTGATCGCCTTGCAGGAGATGGGCCTCGTCGCCGCCTTCACCATGTCGTTCGCACTCGCAACGGACCTGCTCCTGGGTCCGGCGCTCTACCTGCTGCTCGTCCGCGGCCGGCCGCGCCGCCATGCCGCGGCACCCGCCGCCGTCCCGGCGCTCGTGAAGGTGGGAGCATGACAACGATGTCAGCCGTGACCGATGCGGAGCAGGGCGGGATCACACTTCGCTCCATGCTGATGGACACCGTCTGCGCGCACCCGGAGCGACCGGCAATTACCTACCGTTGCCCATCGGATGCGACGAAGCCGGGTCGCTGGCAGCGACGTGCCGACTGGCACACACTCACCTGGCACGAGTTCACGCACGTGGTCCTCGGCGTTGTCGACGGCCTCGGCGTTGTTGACAGCATCGGCCAGGTCGTCGGACCGGCGGCTACGGTGGCGGTCCTCGCCGAAACCGACGCCCGCTACCCGGTGCTGGAGCTGGCGCTGGGGCTGTCCGGCCGCGCTGTGCAGCCGCTCTACGTAACCGCCACCGATGACGAGCTGCGCCGCGCCGTGCGGATGACCGGAGCCGATGCCCTGGTGGTCGGTCGTTCCCAACGGGCGCGGGCATCCGCCGCCGGGTTGGCGCTGCCCATCGTCGAGATGGACAGGATCGTTGCCCTGCCCGGTGTCGAGGGAACAGCGCTGACCACCCTCGCAGCCGATGTCGAACCGTTCGACACCGCGTTGGTGCGTGGGCGACTGACCGCGCTACCGACCCGTCCGCCCGGGGAGACACTGCTGTACCTGCAGAGCACCGGTACCACCGGCCCGGCCCGTGTCATCGACGTATCCGAACAGGCGATGGTGTCCGCGGTGTCCGCGGTGCGCGACGAGACCACGCACCCGTTTCCCCGGTTCCTGTCGTTCCTGCCGACCGCGCACATCTCCGAACGGTTACTCACCCTGTATGTCTCGCTCATGCTGGCCGGCCACACCTGGTATGGCGACGGGCTGGTTACCCTCGGGCCCGATCTCCTGGCCGCCCGGCCGAGCGTGCTGCTCGCACCACCACTGGTATACGAGGCGATCCGGGGTGAGGCGTTGCGTTCCGCGTCGTCCAGCGCGCTCGGACGGCGGCTGGCCGCTTCGGTACGACACACTGCTGACCAGGCGCTGGCTGCTGGCCGTACCGGTGTGACCAGACGCCGTCCCGGCGCGTGGGTCTTCGGCCGCCGGATGCGCAGCCAGGCCGGCCTCGCGCAGGTCCGGGACGCATTTGCCGGCACCGCACCCATCCCCGCCGAGCTGCGTGCCTGGTGGGAGGCGGTCGGCATCCCCGTGCGCAATGTCTACGGCCAGACTGAGGTGGCCGGAGCGACGTCGATCACCGCCCGATCCGGCGCGGCGTTCGACAGCGTCGGCGTCCCGGTCCATGGCGTCGAGGTCGCGATCGGCGACGGAAACGAACTGCTCGTGCGCAGCCCTTCGACGTTCACCCGGTACGTCGGCGAGGATACGGTCACCGCCCGCACAGTCCAGGACGGCTGGCTGCACACCGGCGACCGTGCCTTCATCCGGGACAACGGCGCGATCGTCCTGCTGGGGCGGGTGCAGTCTCTGGTGCGGGCACCGAACGGCACGGTGGTGGACACGAGCGCCCTCATCGCGCGGATCGGCGCCGCGCTGGGCCCCGCTGACATCGTGTTGTTTCCCGCCGCGCCCGAAGCCGGGGTGTTTCTGTATGTGGCCGTGCACCCGGCAGGCACGCCGGAGCACATGCTGCGCGAGGCCGCACGGCTGGACCCGATCGGCAGGGGCGACCCACGGTGGGCGCAGCTTGCCGCACTCGTGGCAAGCGGTGACCAGCATGGCGTGATCCGCCGCTCCGCGCTGTTCGACGGAGCGTTCACCCTGACCACCGGTGAGATAGGACCCACCGGCAAGCCACGTGGCTGGCGCGTCCACGAGCTGCGCTCCAACCACCTGCGCGAGCGATACTCCCCACTGGAGTTCGACGTTCCGCCGCTACCCGTTCCGGCCACCGCCATTTCCGCTACCGATTCCACCTCCGCCGACGGCGCCCCCGAGCCCACCACCCCCGAGA
>NZ_CAUVXG010000072.1:20770-22357 GCF_963555885.1 Protofrankia sp. Cr2 | reverse complement strand
TTACCGACCGCATCGACCGCCACCCCGTCCGGAAGGCCCAGCTGGGCATCGGTGGCCGGACCGCCGTCGCCGGAGAACCCCCGCGTGCCGGTACCGGCGACCGTGCTGATCCGCCCGGCCGTGTCAACCTTCCGGATCCGGTTGTCGCCGTAGTCGGCGATGTAGATGTTGCCAGCCTTATCAACAGCAACATCAACCGGGTCTACGAGCGGAGGTTCGGCGCGGGTCGTGAACACGACCACAGTTCCGATCACTGCTGCGAGCACGCCGGTGGCAAGTGTGGCAAACCACCACCGGCGACGCCGCCGGGTCAACCGCCTCGCTGGGGCCGGTACCTGCGCCGGGGAGCGTCGAGGGCTGGGTGGCGCCCCGATCCGTCCCGGTGATGTCCCCAAGCGATCGTGGCCGCCGGCCTCACTGTCAACAGTTGCCCCGCCTGACGCCGCGGCTTGGTGGCCCGCATCTGCGCCCTGCGCGCCTTCTGCCCTGGCCACCAGCGGCGTGACGAACAAGGACCGTCCTGAGGCCACGGGTGGGGGAAGATCGGGCCGGGTCTGTTCGGGCGCGGCCGGTGGCGCTGGCATGCTGCGAGCCGACGGTTCGGTGGCGACGCGGACGTCGTCGTCGAGCCGTAGCACGATCCCGGACCGGAAGATCCAGCCCTGGCCGTAGACGCCGGCGGCGGCGCGGGCAAGATCGAGGGCAAGGGCCTGGGCGGACGGTTGGCGGTCGGCCGGGGTCTTGGCCAGGGCCTGTAGGACCACGTCGGCGACCGGGGCGGGCACCCCTGCAGGCCGAGCGGGGATGGTGTCGAGGTGGTGCTGCCACAGCGCACGTAAGGGCAGTTTCGGGTCGAACGGCGGCGCCCCGGCCAGTAGCTGGTAGAGCACAATCCCGAGCGCGTACAGGTCGGTCGCCGGGCCGAGGCGGCCGGCGGTGATCTGTTCGGGAGCCATGTACATCGGCGTCCCGATAATCGCGCTCGCAGTTGCCGCCGACCCGGTGAGGATTTTCGCAATCCCGAAGTCCGTCACCTTCAACAAACCGGCGGTGTCGAACAGCATGTTGTCGGTCTTGATATCGCGGTGCAGCACCCCCTGGGAATGCGCGCAGGACAACGCCGCCGCCACAGCCAGACCCACCGCGCAGGCAGCCTCCGCCGACATGCCGGCCCGACGGCGGGTCAACGTCCCCCCGCCCAGCAATTCCATGACAATCAGACAGAGGTCGTCGTTTTCGACGTAGTCGTAGACCCGGACCACATGTGGATGATCAATGGCGGCGAGCAGCTGCGCCTCGGCGGCGAAACCCGCATCCGCTCCGTCGTGCCCATCGTGCCCCGCAGCCAAAATCTTGATCGCTACCTGGCGGTTCAGACCGCGATGCCGGCCGGCCAGCACCAGCCCGAACGCACCCGCGCCGAGTTTGGCGCCCAGGTCGTAGCCGGGCAGGGCCGCGGACAGCTGCGCCTCATTCACAATCATGCCGGGATGGCTGCCTCGCGGCGTCGTCCACCGTCGATCGTCATGAACCCGCCCATTCCCCCCGGCATGATTTCTGATCCTAACCGCATCCCAGCCAGCCCGG
>NZ_CAUVXG010000072.1:17682-20269 GCF_963555885.1 Protofrankia sp. Cr2 | reverse complement strand
GGTCGCTCTAACGCCTGTCTGGTGGATATTGGTCGAAGCGATCGAAGATCCATCAGGCAGGCCCTACAAGCGGATCAGCCCGGAACGCGTCGGCTCACGGTGCCGAAGGATGTGAATCCGATGCTGCTATAGAAGCATCGGATTCACATCCTTGAGAGCCGCCGGGGCGGCGTACCGGCACCCGGCGGGCCGGCACCCGGCGGGCCGCGTACACCGGTTGGGCGTTGCCCGGGCGCACAGCCATACCGCCTGCCGCCCACAAGAGATCGGCCACGGTCGCGAGCAGCCGGATGACCAGGGCGAGCAGCGTCGCAGGGCCGTGCGCGAGCACCGGCGCCAACGCCAGGATCAGGACGGCCTCGCGCACGCCCGCACCGGCCGGGACCAGCAGGACGAGGAACCCGGCCGTCCACGCGAGCGCGTACCCGCCGACCGAGAGCAGCAGCAGGCGCGGCCCGTGCACGGACGGCGCAAGATCACGTGCCAGCAGCCAGGTCGCGACGCCGTAGAGCACGAAGCCCGTCAGCAGCCAGCCGGCACCAGCCAGCACCGGGCGGACTGCGAGCGGACGCTCCAGCGGTGACCGGCGCAGCAGACCGAACGCAAGCGCCAGCAGCCTGGACAGCACCGGCGGATACAGCACCACCGCAAACCCCGGTACCGCCAGCAGCGCCCACCCGTAGTGACCTAATGCGGTTGCCGACACGAACGGCAGGGTCACGGCCGCGGCCAGTCCGCCGCACGGGACCGCCAGCGCCAACACGATCAGACTCGCCGACGCGGCCTTCGCCCGGGGCACGCCGTAGGCCCGCGACAGCTCCATCTGCGCCAGCACCGGCCACACGCTGCCCGGGACGTACTTGCCGATCTGCCCGACGAAGAACACCCGCACGGCCGCCCGTAACGGCAGTTCCGCGCCGAGCCCCACCAGCAGCGCCCGCCAGGACAGCACGCTCGTCCCGACCGCCAGCACGGTGACGCCTCCGGCTGCGACGACGCTCACCACGGTCAGGTCGTCGAACGACGCCCGGACCGCGTTCCACTGACCGACCAGCGCAAGGCAGAGCAGCCCGACCGCGAGCAGTAACGCCACCCGCGTCAACCACCACCGCAGCCCTCGACGGCTGAAGGCCGGTCGGCCCGGTTCTGGTCGGCCCGGTTCTGAATGACAGCGCCCGGCCGCCCGACCGACCCCTCTGTCAACAGAACGTATATGCCACATCTGCTCAGCGTAGCGTCAATCCAGCCAACACCAACCACGCCGCCATAGCCATCACCGCCATAGCTACCACCGTCATAGCGTCGCGGCGGCAAACAACATGATGCGATGATGTTTCGATGCGTACGACAGTGACTCTCGACCCGGATGTTCCGGCCTACCGGCTACCCACTCGGTCGCTCGGTCTACGACCGGAGGTCGACCTCGACAAGGCACTGCGGCTGAGTTCCGAACTCGAGGACGCAGAGATCATCAACAAGCACGAGCTCCGTAAGTGACATAGAAGACCCACGTTCTGGGCCGCACTATCAACGGGGTTGCCGCCAACGGGAGAGCGCCAACGGGTCACTGCCAGCCAAGAGGTCTGCCGGCCAAGAGGGTACGGGAACCCCTGTCGGGTACCCGTACCCCTGGACTCACCGACCCCGAGGGGATGGTGTGGAGCTCAGAGCTGACCGGCCGCGCTTTCCTCCTCGGACTCCTCGGCATCCTCGTCGAGGACGGGCGCACGGCCCGCGACCATTTCGACGATCTTGCGGGCGAGCTCCTGGGCGGACAGACCGATGTCGGCCATGACCTCCGGGCGCTTGCCCTGGTCGAGGAAGATCTGCGGGATGCCGAAGTCCCGCAGCGGTATGTCCACGTCAGCGTCGCGCAGCAGCTGCGCGAAGGTCGACCCGACCCCGCCGACCCGGCCGTTGTCCTCGACCGTGACCACGAGTGAGTGCATCCGGGCGAGGTCGACAAGCACCGGGTCGAGCGGCTTGACCCAGCGCGGGTCGACAACCGTGATCCCGATGCCGTGGCTCGCGACCCGCTCGGCGACCTGCATGCAGGTGTTCGCCATCGCGCCCACCGCCACCAGGAGCACCTCACGCGACGGTGTCACCTCGGGTGAGCGGTAGAGGATGTCGACCGACCCGACCCGCTCGATCGCGGGGATGTCCGGGTTGACCTTGCCCTTGGCGAAGCGCACCACCGACGGACCGTCGGTGATCGCCAGCGCCTCGCGGAGCTCGGCCCGCAGCGTGGGCTCGTCCCGCGGCGCGGCCAGGGACAACCCAGGCACGAGCTGGAGGAAGGACATGTCCCACATACCGTTGTGGGACGGCCCGTCCTCGCCGGTGACACCGGCCCGGTCCAGGACGAAGGTGACCGGCAGCCGGTGCATGGCGACGTCCATCAACACCTGGTCGAAGGCCCGGTTGAGGAAGGTCGCGTAGACGCACACCACCGGCTTGAGGCCACCCATGGCCAGGCCCGCGGCCGAGGTGACCGCATGCTGCTCGGCGATGCCGACGTCGAACACCCGGTCCGGGAAGGCCGTGGCGAACGCCTTCAGGCCGACCGGCTGGAGCATGGCGGCGG
>NZ_CAUVXG010000072.1:9552-17067 GCF_963555885.1 Protofrankia sp. Cr2 | reverse complement strand
CCGCCGCCACCGCCGGCCGCGGCCGGCTTGCCGGTGCTCGGATCGATGACCCCGACGGCGTGGAAACAGTCGGCGTCATCCTGCTCGGCGGCCGGATAGCCGAAGCCCTTGCGGGTCACACAGTGGACGATGACGGGCCCGCCGAAGTCACGGGCGCGCCGCAGCGCCGACTCGACCGCGTGGACGTCGTGCCCGTCCACCGGCCCCACGTACTTCAGGCCGAGGTCCTCGAACATCCCCTGCGGCTGGACGACGTCCTTGATGCCCTTCTTGATCCCGTGCAGGGCATCGTAGAGCGGCGCACCGACCAACGGGGTACGGCCCAGCACCTGCTTGACGACGTCGAGGACCTGCTCGTACTCGGGTGCCAGGCGCAGCGCGGCCAGATGGTCGGCCAGCCCACCGATCGTCGGGGCGTAGGAACGCCCGTTGTCGTTGACAACCACGATCACCGGACGATCGGCGGCCGCGATGTTGTTCAACGCCTCCCAGCACATGCCACCGGTCAACGCGCCGTCACCGACGACAGCGACGACCGAGCGGGACTCGCCGCGCAACGCGTACGCCCGTGCCAGCCCGTCGGCGTAGGACAGTGCCGTCGAGGCGTGCGAGTTCTCGATGATGTCGTGCGGTGACTCCGCCTGGCTGGGATACCCCGACAGGCCACCGCGCTGACGCAGGTCGGCGAACGCGTCCGCACGGCCGGTCAGGATCTTGTGAACATACGCCTGGTGACCGGTGTCCCACAGGATCCGGTCATGGGGCGAGTCGAAAACCCGGTGGATCGCCATGGTCAGCTCGACGGCGCCGAGGTTCGGCCCGAGATGACCACCTGTGCGTGCCACCGCGTGAATGAGAAAGTCGCGGATCTCCGCCGCCAGTGCGGGAAGATCGTCGACTGCGAGTTTCTTCAGATCGTGCGGATTGCGGACGGTCGACAGAAGCGACACCGGCACTTCCTCTCCGTGCACTCCCTGCCCCCCTTTTGGGGGGATCAACCCCGGACGCCGCTCAGTCTACGCAGGTCAGAGGATCAGTCGGGGTCACAGATTGGACATGTGAACACGTCCCAAACAGGCTCCAAGGGGACCGGTCGGCGCTTACGATGCGCCGTTTGCCCCAGGGGATCCGAGCCGTCCGGCGGTGCCGCAGCGTGCTCGCGCCGCTCCCGCCGGGCGTGTCCACCACGATGAGACGGCGTGTCCACCGAGATAAGACGGTCAGTCGGGCCGCTGCAGTAACGCCACGCATTCGACGTGTGCGGTCATCGGGAACAGGTCGAACGCCCGCAGCCCGACCAGCGAGTAACCCGCCGTGACGGCAACGGCGAGGTCCCGGCCAAGGGGGGCGGGATCACAGGCCACGTACGCGACCGCCCGAGGACGCAGAGCGAGCAGCTCGCGCATCACGCCGGCGCCCGCACCCGCCCGCGGCGGATCAAGGACCACGATGTCAGCGCCGGTACCGGCCAGCCCACGCAGGGATCCGGGCGAGACCCGCACTCCGCGCAACGACACCTGCGGGAGGTCTGCGAGGCTGCGCGCGGCGGACGCCACCGCCTGTGGGTCGGACTCCATCGCCACCACGAGACCCTGGGGACCGACGGCGTCGGCAAGCGCGGCGGTAAACAGACCCGCACCGGCGTACAGGTCGAGGGCGCGCTCGCCGGTACGTGGCGCCAGACCCGCCAGGACCGCGTCCACCAGCGCTTCGGGCGCGCCCGGATGAACCTGCCAGAACACCCCGGGAGCCAACCGGAACCGACGCCCGCGGACCACCTCCACGATCTCATCGTCAACCGGGCGGACCCCGACGGATCCACGCTCCGTAGTATGCAAAGTCACCGGTGTGACGAGCGTGCTACCACTCGAGACGCTTGCGGCGACCTCAATCTCGATTTCGCCCTCGATTTTGCCCTCGCCCGTGGCACCAGCAGCGGCGGCGACAGCGGCGCTCGGGTCCGCGCTGGTCGTCGGAAATGTCCGGCCGGTGACCGCGGCACGCACGAGCGGGTGGGCTATCCGGCAGTCCGCCGCCTCGACGATCTCGTGCGAGCGGTGTCCCCGCAACGCGACCTGGCCCTGATCGGTCAGGGCGTAACGCATCCGGGTGCGCCAGCCGAGACCGTCGAACGGCGAACCCGACGGCAGGTCCAGCGCTTCGACCTCCACCGGCCAGTCGAGCCCGGCCAGGCGGCGCAGCTGCTCGCGGACCACCTCGGCCTTGAACCGCCGCTGCGCGGCAAGGGAGGCGTGCTGCCAGTCGCATCCCCCGCACCGGCCGGGCCCGGCATGCGGACACGGCGCCGGCACGCGGTCCGCTGAGGCCGCCAGGACCTCGATCGCGTCGGCGCGCCAGTACCGGTCGTGCGAGGTGTCGGTCAGGCGGGCCCGAACCCGTTCGCCCGGCAGTGCGTGCCGGACGAAGACGACCCGGCCGTCGTGACGAGCCACACACGTCCCGCCGTGCGCCACCGACCCGATGTCGAGTTCGACAACCGGCGCGGACGCCTCAACGGACGCGCCGACGGCCTGCTCGGGGCGGCCGAGCCGGTGCCCGTGGCCGCTCATCGTCGGGTGGCTCCGGTCGTCCCGGCGTCCGTGCCGGCGGTGTCCCGCCCGGCAGTGTCCCTGCCTGCGGTGTTCCTGCCTGCAGCGTCCGTGCCCGCGGTGTCCCGCCCGGCAGTGTCCCGCCCGGCAGTGGCCTGAGCGGGGGCGGCCGAACCGGTGGCCCGGCGCACGGCTCCCGGCGCTGTCCGGTCCGGGCGCCGGCCGGCCTGCTCCGAGGAGGCGAGCTGCCACGGGACGCTGGTGACCATCACGCCCGGCTGGAAGAGCAGCCTCCCCTTGAGCCGCAGTGCGCTCTGGTTGTGCAGCAGCTGTTCCCACCAGCGCCCGACCACATACTCGGGGATGAACACCGCGACCACGTCGCGTGGGCTCTCCCGTCGGATGCCGGCGACATAGTCCAGCACCGGCCGGGTGATCTCGCGGTAGGGCGAGGCGAGTTCGACCAGATCGATGCCGATCCCCCGTTCCTCCCATGCCTGGCGCAGCCGACCGGACTCGGCCGGATCGACGGCGACGGTGAGCCCGACCAGGGAGTGGGGCCGGGTGGCCTTGGCATACGCCAGGGCCCGCAGCGCCGGTTCGTGGATCTTGCTGACGAGCACCACCGCGTGCACCCTGGACGGCAACGTCGGCGGCCCGGGCTCGGCCGCCAGCTCATGGGCCACCCGGTCGTAGTGCCGGCGGATCGCCCGCATCACCACGAAGATCACCGGCATGGCCACACAGACGAGCCACGCGCCACGCGCGAACTTCGTGGCCAGAACCACGACCAGAACGACAGAGGTCACGCAGGCACCGACGAAGTTGATCGCCTGTGAACGCCGGATACGCCGGCGGGCGACCGGGTCGGCGGCCTGCGGATCATCACTTCTCAGGAGGGTCTGCCAGTGCCGGACCATCCCGGTCTGGCTGCACACGAACGACACGAACACGCCGATGATGTACAGCTGGATGAGCCTGGTCACCTCGGCGTCGAACGCGATGATCAGGAGAATCGCGAGGGCCGCGAGGGTGATGATCCCGTTACTGAAAGCCAGGCGATCGCCACGGGTATGCAGTTGGCGCGGCAGATAACCGTCCCTGGCCAGGATCGACCCGAGAACCGGAAATCCGTTGAAGGCGGTGTTCGCAGCCAGCACGAGGATCAGCGCCGTGACGACGGCGACATAGAGGAAGCCGAACGACCCGTCCCCGAAGACCGCGGCGGCCACCTGCGCGATGACCGTACGCTGCGTCCCGGTTGCACCGACGAGATCCGCCGGGTCCTCCGCTACGTGGACATCCGAGATCATCGCCAGGATGGTGACGCCACTGAACATGGTGACCGCGATCAGTCCCATCGCCAGCAGCGTCCTCGCCGCGTTGCGGCTCTTGGGTGGGCGGAACGCCGGTACCCCGTTACTGATCGCCTCCACACCGGTAAGTGCGGTACAGCCGGAGGAGAACGCCCGCAACGCCAGGAAGACGGTGGCAAGGCCGCCGAAGGCGGACTCGGCGTGCACCTGATAATTCGCGCTCTCGGCCCGGGGCGTGTGCCCGAACGCGGTCTGCAGCAACCCGACCGCGACCATCACCATGACGCCGACGATGAAGCCGTACGTCGGGAGCGCGAACGCCGTGCCCGACTCCCGGACACCGCGCAGATTGATTACCGTCAAGATGACGATCAGCACCACGGCAATGAGCACCTTGTGGCCGGCCAGGCCGGTCAGGGCCGACGCGAGGTTGGCGACCCCGGCGGCAACCGACACCGCGACCGTGAGGACGTAGTCGACGAGCAACGCGCTCGCGGCCGTGAGGCCGACCCGCGGCCCCAGGTTCGTCATCGCGATCTCGTAAGCGCCGCCCCCGGTGGGGTAGGCGCGCACGTTCTGGCGGTAGGAGGCGACGACGGTCAGCAGCACCACGACGACCGCGCCCGCCACCCACGGCGCAAGGTGGTAGAAGGCCAGACCACCGAGCGACAGGACAAGCAGGATCTCCTCGGTGGCATACGCCACCGAGGACAGCGGGTCGCTGCCGAAAACAGGCAGGGCGATCCGCTTCGGCAGCAACGTCTCGCCGAGCTTGTCGCTCCCGAGGGGGCGACCGACGAAACCGCGCTTGAGGCGGTCCGTGAGCCTCACGCGGCGATGCTACCGACAGATGTGACCGGCATCGCATCGCTGTGAGATGACCGATATCTCCGCTGCTGGAAACCGCCCGTGCATCGACCGGGCCGGCTCAGGAGGGCTACGCTCTGCCGCGTGCATGTGGTGATCCTCGGTTGCGGGCGAGTCGGTTCGGCGCTCGCGCGCAGCGTCGACCGGTACGGCCACGGCGTTTCGATCATCGACCAGAACCCGGACGCCTTCACCCGGCTGCCCGCGGACTTCAGCGGCCGGATGATCACCGGAGTCGGTTTCGACCGGGACACCCTGATCCAAGCGGGCATCCGGGACGCGACAGCGTTCGCCGCGGTTTCCAGCGGCGACAATTCCAACATCATAGCCGCCAGGATCGCGCGGGAGATGTTCGGCGTGACCAGCGTCGTTGCCCGCATCTACGACCCCCGCCGGGCTGAAGTGTACGAACGGCTCGGTATCCCCACGGTCGCCACCGTACGTTGGACCCGCGACCAGATCCTGCGCCGTCTCGTCCCGGATGCCATAACGCCGGAGTGGACGGACACGTCCGGCATGATCCTGCTGACAGAGATGACACCCTCCGCATCCTGGGTAGGACTGCGCGTGTCCTCACTTGAGGGCGCCGCACGCGCCCGGGTCGCCTGTGTCACCCGTTTCGGCGAGGGCCTGCTTCCTGATGCTCATACCCTCATCCAGGACGGCGACACGCTGCACCTGGCTTTTCCCAAGGCACGAGCGGCGCAGGTGGAGGCCGTGCTGAAGTCCGGCCCGAAGGAAGGTCTGCCCGCATGAGGCCACGTCGGATCGCCGTTGCCGGGGCCGGCAAGGTCGGCCGTTCCATCGCCGCCGAACTGATCGACAACGGCTCCGAGGTCCTGTTGATCGAACGCGACCCGGGCAAGATACGGACGGACGCGCTCCCGCACGCCAACTGGCTGCTGGCCGACGCGTGCGAACTGGCATCCCTGGAGAGCGCTAACCTCCAGGAGTGCGCGGTGATGGTCGCCGCGACCGGGGACGACAAGGTCAACCTGGTCGTCTCGCTGCTGGCGAAGACCGAGTTCGGGGTGCCACGGGTGGTGGCACGGGTCAACCATCCGAACAACGAGTGGCTGTTCACCGAAGCGTGGGGGGTGGACGTGGCCGTGTCCACCCCGCGGCTGCTGACCGCCCTGGTCGAGGAGGCGGTGAGCGTCGGTGACCTCGTCCGGCTGATGCGCTTCATGCAGGGCAACGCGTCGCTGGTGGAGTTGACCCTGGCCGAGGACTCCCCGGTGATCGGGACGCCCATCGCGCAGGTTGCGCTACCCGCTGACGCGGCGCTGGTGGCGATCCTGCGGGACGGGCGGGTCGTGCTCCCCTCCCCCGACGCCACCCTGGAAGAAGGCGACGAGGTGCTCGCCGTGGTGAGCGCCGGCGGGGATGTGGAGGAAGCCCTCAGCCAGGCTCTGGGCGGGACTCCAGCGGGCTCGCCGCCACCTCGGTAACCATGCCGGCGGCACCGTCACGTCCGTCCGCGACGGCCTGGCGTGGCGCGAGCCGGCGCACGATGGCGAAGGTAGCCAGGATCGCCCCGCCGAACAACGGCAGCCCCAGGGCGATGTTGGCAGCGGCCAGCCACCCTGTCTCGCCGGCCAGATAGAGCGCACCCTGGATGACGAACCGCAGAGCGAACACAATGATCCAGACCAGTGTGGCCAGAACGGCGGCCCGACGCAGGTCGCGGTGGTGACGCCAGTCGACGTAGCGGGCATCCATCGCGGCCATCACAAAGCCTGCGAGCGGTCTGTGCACCACCAGCGACAGCAGGCCGACGCCGGCAAAGACGGCATTCTTGATGATACTGGGCAAGAAGAAACCCTGGGCGCTGTGCGTCCGGGACGCGACGAACGCGGCGAAACCCACCGCGAACAGCCCGGAGAACGCCTGGCGCACCGGCTCGCGGCGGACGACCCGCAGCGCGACCAGAGCGGTCGCCGTCGCCACGGCGAAGGCGATGCCCGCGGTCAGCCCCGCCTCGGCGTTGACCGCGACGAAAGCCACCGTGGGGATCGCACTGTCGATCATCCCGCGTGGACCGCCCATGGCGTCGGCCAGGGATGTCGGCGACGTCGCGGACTGCCGGTCGGCAGCCGGAGCGACCCGCGGGTCGCGGGTTCGGAGGTTCACGCGCTCGCAGACGACACGGGCAGCAACTCGTATCGCGGATTGAAGATGGTGGTGCGACTGTCCCGGTTCATGACCATCCCAGATGCCTTGACTGCACGTCCTGCCTGAATTCCCGGTATGTGCTTGCGGCCGAGAAACACCAGGGTGACGGTACCGCTGCCATCGTAGATGTCTGCCTCAAGGCTCGGCGCCCCGGCGTGGCTACGCACAGTAACTGAACGGATCGAGCCGACGACGCACACCTCCTGGCGCTCGTGGCAGTCACATATCGGGACGGCCCCGGCCGCCTGGACGGTCCGCTGCAGGTCTTCCGCCTCCAGCACCCGATCGTCCGCGTTCAGCCGGTGGACGACCCGCCCAAGCCAACCGCCTCGGTCTCCCACGGCTCCTCCGATTGAACTCGGGAACGTAACACCCAGGCAACGCTTCAACGCGCCCCAGTGTGCCCGGTCGCAGGCCCGGCATCCATCCTTATGGGGTTTTCGCCGCCGTTCCCGCCACCGTCGTACGCCCCAGCGGCCAAGTCTCGAGCTCGGGGTCCCCACATTGAGCCGAAGGCGCCACACGATCACTTCCCGTTGGAGCGTAATCGCCGAAGGCGCCATGTGGGGTTAGAGCGCCCGGCAATAGGGGGCGTGGATCAAGGAGCA
>NZ_CAUVXG010000072.1:0-9455 GCF_963555885.1 Protofrankia sp. Cr2 | reverse complement strand
GACGCCGCGTCCCCCATTGCCGGGCGCTCTTAGCCGATTTCCGCGATCCGCACGCCCGGAGTGGGCATCCGCGCCGCCGTCTTGGCGACGCCTGGTCTGACATCGTTTCGGTCCACATCGTTTCGGTCCACATCGTTTCGGTCCACATCGTTCCGGTCCACATCGTGCGGGTCCGCGGGGTCATGCGATCCGTTCGGATCAGTGACCTCTTTCGGCAACCTCAGCGGCAGCGGATCACGTAGAGGCATCGCATGATCACCGCGCACTACGACAAGCTGGTGCAACGCTTGCGTTAGAAGCGGCGCGACCTGCGGATCAAGAGCGCCGTTGCCGGTGAGGACAATCCGCAGGAACCAGCGCGGACCGTCGATCCCCATCATCGTGCCGGGCATGAACTCACCCGTTACGGCGGTCGGCAGGCGCAGTCGCAGTTCGCTGCCGTAGCGCCCGCTACCCTCCTCCGCCGCGCCTGATCCCGCGCGCAGTGAGTCCGCGATCTCGGCACGCACCTCGTCCCACAGACCCGTACTTTTCGGCGCGGCGAAGACCGAGAGCTCCATCGCGCTCTGGCCGTCCGTGAGAGTCACCGTCAGCACTTGGTCAGATGCCTGATCGACCTGGAACTGCACCTGGACCCCGTCGATCACCGGGATACGCAGGGATCCCAGATCGAGCCGCCGGATGTGGTCGTCCGGAGCGTCCTCGGCGTCGTAGGGGCCGTCCGGATCAGGCCCGGAGCCCTCGTCCACTACGTCAAAGATCTCATCCCGGCCGTCGGGCTTGCGTGGACCGGAACCGCCTCGACCATCGCGCCTACGACCGCGCCGAAACACTTCGACCACTTCCTGTTGTCACAATAGGCTCCTCGCACGTGATGGCCCGCAACGGTGCTGGATGTGGATGTGGATGTCGGTGTGCGTGTGCGTGTGCGTATCGATATGAGTGTGGGTCTGGGATCACCGGACCTCGCCGGACCCGCGATCAGGCGAAGCCGCCGGTCGACCCGAATCCACCGGTACCCCGCACCGTCTCAGGCAGCTCGGCGACCTCGCGGAACGCCGCACGCTCCACCCGTTGGACGACAAGCTGCGCGATTCGGTCACCGCGCCGCAGGTGGACCGGTTCGCGCAGATCGGTGTTGACGAGCAGAACATTGATCTCACCACGGTAACCGGCGTCGACCGTTCCCGGCGCATTGACGATGGACACGCCGTGGCGAGCGGCGAGTCCGCTGCGCGGGTGCACGAAAGCCGCGTAGCCCTCGGGCAGCGCGACGGCAATCCCGGTCCCGACCATGGTGCGCTCGCCGGGGGCAAGGGTGACGTCCCGGGCCGCCACGAGGTCCGCGCCGGCGTCACCGGCATGGGCGTAGGCGGGCAGTGGGAGGTCCGGATCGAGCCGTCGTACCAGCACCCCCAACGGCTGCTGTCCAGGGTTGGTCGGCTGCGCGGTGCACTCGTCCGTGGCGGTCATGAGTCTCCGATTGGTCCTTGCGGATGCGGGCCGATGCCGGTGACCGGCCAGATGCGGGCCGAGACCGGTAGCCGGCCGGAATCAGCGGTGCCCGACAGAACATGCCGAAGACTAAGTGGTCGGCGCTGGAAGTTGTTCGGGGGGTGTCGGATGCCAGGGGGATGCGTCGCAAGGCGGAGGAGGGAGGCGCCCTGGTGTCGGGTGGCGACCGACAACACAGTGCAGGTGCGTGCCCCAGCCCACACCCCGCGAGGCCGCGCCCCTGTTGCCGGACACTCCGTGGGAACGATGTGAATCTGGGAACGATGTGAATCTGGTGTTGTGGCAGGAGCATCAGATTCACATCGTTAAGAGCGCCTGGCAGTAGGGGCGTGGATGGAGGAGTGGGGCTGGGGTGCGGTGCATCGCGTGGCGGAGGACGGAGGACGGAGGCACCCTGGTGTCGGGTGGCGACCGATGAACGCGGACAACCGCGGGCACGGTGGATACTGACCCGCATGCGCTACGAGGAACGGCTGGCGGTACCTCGGCTCTGGCACCTCTGGGCCGCCCTCTGCGCGGGAGTCTTCGGCAGCTACTTCACCGTCTATACCGACGGCTCCTGGGCGCGGGCCGTGGCCTACGGGGCCGTGTTCACCACGATGGAGGCGGCGCTGTGGCAGCTCGGACGTCCCCGACTGGCCGTGACCGACACCACGATGCGCGCGGCCGGCGAGATGGTCGACCGAGCTGACATCCGCGACGCCGTCGCCTGCACCGATGTCCGCACCGTACTCGTCCCGGGCGTATTTGCCCTGACCAGACCATGGATACGCACCGGTGTCCGAGTCACCACCGCCAACGGTGTGTGGGTGCTGTCCAGCAGGCATCCCGACGAGCTACTGACGGCGATCGGCGTGCCGGTCGCGCGCTGAAGCCATGCAACGCCTGTGACGGCCACCGGCCGGTAGAACGGTCGGGTTGACGGTCGGGTTGTCAACCCGCCGGCGGCCCGGAAGCCCGAGATGATGGGGGTGCGACAGTGCCACAACCGGTATCGAAAATCGGATGGAAGATCGTGGGAGGCGCGGCCGGAGCCGCAGCCGGAGCCGCGGCGAGCAAGGCCGTCACCGTGGCGTACAAAAAGATCCGCAAAGCCGACCCACCGACCAGCCCGGCGCATCCCGACACAACCTGGGCAGACGCAATCAGTTGGGCGGTCGCGTCCGGGGTGGCGATCGGCATCGGACGCCTCACCGCTGAGCGGGTGGCCGCCCGTTGGTGGGTGAAGACGACAGGGTCGCTGCCACCCGGCATGCACGATGACGACTGAGTCCGGGCCGGCCATGTCCGGGCCGGCCACAACGGTGGCGCCGGCGACCTTCGACTCGGTCAACCCGGCGACCGGTACGACGATCGCGACGTTCCCGGTGCACGGCGCCGAGGATGTGCGCGCCGCGGTCGAACGCGCGCGCACCGCCACCAGATGGTGGTCCGAACTCGGCGTCAACGGCCGCCGGACGCGTCTGCTGGCCTGGAAGAAGGCACTGTACGACGCCCTCGACGAGCTCGCCGACCTCGTCCACCGGGAGAACGGCAAGACCACCCACGAGGCTGCCCTGGAGATCGGCGCCCACCTCGACGTTCTGGGCTGGGCCGCCACCAACGCCGGGCGGGTCCTGGGTACGCACCGGGTGCGACGCGGTTTGATCACCGCGAACCAGGCCGCGTCGGTGACCTACCAGCCCTACGGGGTGGTGGGCGTCATCGGAACCTGGAACTGGCCCGTCTACACCCCGGGCGGCGCCGTCGTGTCGGCACTCGCCGCCGGCAACTGTGTCGTGTACAAACCCAGCGAGCTCACGCCCGCGGTCGGGCGGTTCATGGTGGAGGCATTCACCGACGTGGTCGGCGGACGGCCGGTGCTCTCCATGGTCACCGGCCTTGCCGCCACCGGCGCCGCACTGTGCTCGGCCGGCGTGGACAAGCTCTCGTTCGTCGGCGCCCCGGCCACCGGCCGGGCGGTGATGGCCCAGTGCGCGACGACGCTCACCCCGGTCGTCCTGGAACTGGGCGGTAAGGACGCGATGATCGTTGCGGATGACGCTGATCTCGACGCGGCCGTTGACGGCGCGCTGTGGCTCGGGATCGGCAACTCCGGCCAGACCTGCATCGCCACCGAACGGATCTTCGTTACCGAGGGTGTCTACGATGCCTTCCTCGACAAGCTGACCACCCAGGCACGAAAGATCACAGCGGGCGCCGGGGAACCATCCGGATACGGCCCGATGGTTCTCCACGGCCAGATCGAGCTCGTGCGTCGCCACCTCCGCGACGCGCTGGACCGAGGTGGGCGAGCTGTGGTCGGTGGGCCTGAGGCGCTGCGCCCGCCGTTCATCGATCCGATCGTGCTCGTCGACGTGCCGGACGACGCCCTGGCGATGACCGAGGAAACGTTCGGGCCGACCCTGGTGGTGACCCGGGTGCGTGACATCGACGAAGCCGTGGCCAAGGCCAACAGCGGCGTCTTCGGGCTCGGCGCCGCGGTGTTCTCCCGCCGGCACGGACGGGAGATCGCTGACCGGCTGCGGGTGGGTATGGTCTCGGTCAACAATGTCATGATCTTCACCGCGGTCGGCGGACTGCCGTTCGGCGGCGTCGGGCACTCCGGGTTCGGACGGGTGCAGGGCGCGGACGGGCTGCGCGAGTTCGCCTGGCCGAAGGCGATGACCGTGCAGCAGCTGACCGCGCCGGTCAACCCGATCTCCTTCTTCCGGAAACCGTCCGCCATGACGCGGTACCGGACGCTCGCGCGCATGCTCCACGGGCGCTGAACCTGCTCCACGGCAGCTGGGTCTGCTCCACGACAGCTGGGCCTGCTCCGGCGCTGGCCGCAACCGCTACCGGTGACCGGGATGACCTGCACACCGGTGCTGTGACGCGGGCACCAGCCGAGCCCTTAGAGCAGGATGAAGCGGGGCCACTGCCACCCGGGGACTTCGGTCCTCGACGGCGCGAAAAATCATGATCACGCCGCCTTTGGCCCTTAGCCCGCAATGACGTGCCCAAAAGGAGATGTTGGTGGCTGTCTACGCGCTCGGTGACCGAGTGCCCGAGATCGATCCGTCCGCCTATGTCCACCCGGCGGCAACCGTGATCGGCAAGGTGACCATCGGCCCCGAGTCGACCATCTGGCCGGGCGCGGTGCTGCGCGCCGACTACGGCGAGATCCACATCGGTGCCAGGACCTCGGTGCAGGACGGCACCGTCGTACACGCGACCGCCGAGTTCCCCACGGTCATCGGTGACGACTGTGTCATCGGACACATCGCGCACCTGGAAGGCTGCACCGTCGAGAACGGGTCGCTGGTCGGCTCGGGGGCGGTCGTTCTGCACCGGGCCGTGGTCGGCGCCGGCGCGCTGGTCGGCGCGCAGGCGTTGGTCGGTAACAACGTGGCGGTACCACCGCGGGCGCTGGCGATCGGCGTGCCCGCGAAGATCCGCCCGGATGCGGTGGCGGAAAACGCCTTCGCGTCCGGGGCGGCCCAGTATGCCGCGAACGGCAAGCGATACCGCGAGGAACTCCGCCGTATCGACTGATCCGCCGCATCGACGAGGGCCTGTCCGAGAGCCCCATCGACCGGGGGTGCCCGGTTCAGCCGTGCCCCGATAGGCGCTGCGGTAGGCGAACCGGTCAGTCGCGGTCGGCGGGCGGGTCCGCGGCGAGCAGATCGTGCAGCTGGTCGAACAACTGCGGGGGCGCGGCGATGGTGAGATCGTTCGACACCGGCCGACCGTGCAGACCACCGACGCGCAGACCGGCCTCAGCGGCCACCAGCGCCCCGGCGGCATGGTCCCAGGGATGCAGGCCACGCTCGTAATAGGCGTCCACGAGTCCGGCCGCGGCCGCGCCGAGGTCCAGCGCGGCCGCGCCCATCCGCCGGATGTCGCGTACCCGCGGCAGGACGCGGGTCAGCACCGCCACCTGGCCGATTCGCCGCTCGACCGTGTAGCCGAACCCGGTCGCCACCAGCGCGTGGGCCAGGTCGCCCACGGTCGAACCGCTCAGCGTCACCCCGTTTCGGGCCGACCCTTCACCGAGCGCCGCGGTGTAGGTGACGCCCATGGCCGGGGCGTGCACGACCCCCGCCAGCACCGTCCCGTTGATCTCGGCCGCGATCGACACCGCCCAGTTCGGCAGGTTGTAGAGGTAGTTCACCGTGCCGTCCAGCGGGTCGACGATCCAGCGCACGCCGCTGGTGCCGGGGTCGTCGGCTCCCTCCTCACCGAGCAGGCCGTCCGCGGGACGTGCCTCGCGCAGCCTGCGTCCGACCAGCTCCTCCGACGCCCGGTCGAGCGCGGTCACGACGTCCGTGGGAGACGACTTGGTCGACTCGGCTGCCACCGCTCCGGATCGTCCCCGCAGCAGGAGGTCGCCGGCCTCCTGGGCGACTGCGAGCGCGAGCTCCAGCAGGTCCAGGGGCCGCGGGCGCTCGGGCGCACTGCCAGCGGGCGCACTGCCAGCGGGCATCGACGCGGAGGTCCCGGTCGGAGAGATCGGATCGACGGCATACCGCGTGGTGTCAGGCACAGGCCCATCCTGCCAAGACGCTCACTGCGGCTCAGCCGATACTGCCCGCCGCACCTTAATTTGACCGTTGGCGTCCGAGACTAACCTACACGACCTCCGCCGACGATCGGATACCTGCTGGGCGGTCCTCCTCGTCCATCGATCGTCACCCACGACGGCATGTAGGCGAACGCGACGCCGCGTCTTGGAGATTCCGTCAGGTTCGGACCTGACCAGTGGACTGTCGTGCCGAGATGAAACGTGCAGTCACCAGCAGACAGGGGCACGGAAACCCCGCCCGCTGTATCAAAATCCATGACAACCAGGTCTGTCTCCCTCCGGTGGGGCAGCCTTCCCCAGCGATGAGAGCCGCGACAGAAATTCAGGCAACCATTATCGCATGTCGAGTCGTCGATCGCCACCCAACAAGTAACAAAGAGAGGAGGGTCAACATGGAGCCAATGCGGAGCATCCTGATGAGGTGGCTTCATCTCCCCGCCCGGCGGCTTCATCCAAACAGTCGAGGTATGTAGTCTGATCCCTCCTCCGCCAAGTACGGCCGCTACTGGAAGAAGCAGATCACGACGCTCTGCCAGTTCTAGAAAAAAAGTCTCAGAGAGCGCAATATCCCGAATTTTTCGAACCTGATGACGACCCGCACCACCCCTTTCCCAGCCTTTTGAGACATTATTTGTACAGGTTCGAAGAGCGGCGTCAAGTACAGCGCGAGCCCGCAGCAGAGTTCCACGGTCGAGAACCTTTCTCACTACAGCGAACCCGTCAGAGATAATCTTTTCCGCCACGAGTTCGGCTTGGGCTCCGATACACTTTCCGATCCCGCGCCGTCTCTCATCCCTCATCGCAATACCACCTTCAACAGAAAGGATCCGGCACAATGCTGGATGGCGAGGTCACCCGCCGAGCGTCCTTGATAAGTAGGGCACCGTCATCGATCGCACGAAGAAATATCCAGTCAGGCCCGGAGAATATCTCAGCGATGTCAACATCGCCTGGTTTTACTCCAGCTAACGCGAAAAGATCAGAAGTACCTCGTGTGGCTACTTCTGACTGTGCCTCGCGTATCTTTGACCTGAGGTATGCGCTTCGGATAGCCGCCAGTGGGCCACGGAGGCCCGCCGCCCGTTCACGAGCTTCCGCCTGAATGTGGGAAGGAACCGCCCGCTCTCTGACCGACCCGAGCAGCATAATAGCCTCCGCACGGGCATGTTCCACAGCATCCGTAGCAGTCGATCGCACAGCCGCACCGAGCGTAAGCGTTTCCAGATGGTTGTCGTGAGCCTCAGCAACGGCAAAGCTCACGTCATGGCCAATCTGGCACCAGACCTCCAGCCGTATCCCCTCGGGCACCATCTCAACGGCTGAACCGTCGAAGGGAATTCCTCCGCCATACCAGAGTCGGGCAAGAAGTGTACGTTCCAGAAGTTCAAAAACGGCGTGGAGAACAGCACTACGCCGGTCGCGATGCACAGCGATACCTGTACCGTCGGTGGCCGGACCACCGACCCGAAGCGGCCACCGAACGACTCCGCTCAGCAGGCGACTTCCTGACTGCGAGGCGTCGGCATACTTCCAGGTGGGCAAGAGTCTGTCGGGATCCCCAGCAGCAGCACTGCGCGTGAGCAACCGTTCGATGGCTTCGTACCTGCTCACATCCCTAGCTCGTGCCGCATCGCGGGCGCAGGCCGAGCCAATCACAGGGACCGTGCCACGCGAGGTCCGAAGGAAGAGCCCATGTTGAACGACCGTCCAACCGTCGACTCCGGCCGGAGAACCGCAACGCTCAACGAACGGCAGCGCCAGCAGATCCGACCAACTCCGACTCGACCAAGCGCTCACAGGACTCGAGAACCTTTCTCCCAGTCGCCGTCAACGTCGCGTGCGCCGCGAGCGTAGCAATTCCCTTGCCGAAGCGTTCATACTGGATTTGAAGCGCAGAAAGCACCGGAGGACGCGGATCATGAGCGGCCAGCCGGGCAAGAAGACGCGTTATTCGACTCAGAACGAAAGTCGCGTGGTAAATACCATAAAGAGGCCGATGGTCCGGCCTGATCGGCGCAGAATACCGCACATCATGGCCGCCGATGACTAGAGGTTCAATATTCATCAATGTATGCAGGACCATATGGGAGGTCTCGTGAGCAATATGGTCGAGAAAGTAGAGTAAAGGCTCGGACGATTCTTGACCACGATCCGGAAGGCGCAAAAGAATCAAACCGAACGAACGGACACTGGTGATGCCACGTGCCGCCCGACCGCGGAACAGGCGAAGCTCCGCGGCCAGTTCACCGAATTCTGCTGCAAGATCAGAATCGAGATCGCCAAGAACCAGTAGTGACTCAGTCACCCATTTCTGGCCCGCCGCGACATCGTCATCGTTTGGAACCCACATCTCCGGAAATTCGCCCCGTTGTGAGCGCGGACCCTCCGGACCGCAGAGGAAATCAAGGATCTCCGCCTCCGTTCGGTCGTACCGAAGTGGTCCCACAGAAAAATGCTCCGCGTACGGCGCAGAGTTAATGAGCCCGGTCAGCCCACCCAACCCACTGGCCACCCGGCCTGCATCCTGCTGACGGATTCCGTCAGCTATCTGAAAGTAGCACGTGAAGATCTCAGGGTTGATACGGCGGGTCGGATCGAGTTCAATCAATCGCGCTCCAGCCCGTCGGGCAGTTCCGGGCAGGACCTTCTCCGCAACTTCAATATGCCGCGAAAGGTCGAAAACGAGATTCTGATTCACTCGATATCGTAGAAATTCCGTCCGCGCCCCGTTGGGGGCAGCGTCAAAACTGACTGGCGCTAATGGCGTCGCCATTGCAAGCCTTTCCGAGTCAGAAATAGTGGGTGCCGCGGGACGGCACCCACAGGCTGACGAATCAGCTGATCTGAACCCAGCTTCCCGCCTCAGCGAGGTAACTCTCCGGCATGGGCTCGAACTCAGTCTCGGAGACCTCGTTCTCGGGCTCCTGCAACTCAACGTCCACGGTCGCCTCCTGCTCTCGGTCGAAGACACTGCGCAGAAGTATCTGCTAACGCCAAAAAAGACGCAACGAAGATTACCGAAAACGACATGGCGGGCAATGCGAGGAGCGCCTTGACCAGGACGTTTACACGAAAGTGACTTACATTACACAATCGGGATGACATCAAAAACGAAGTTCTCGTCCGCACGAGATCAAGAAACCTGTCACGCCGCGCAGCGGATCGCCACCCCAAAGCCAAGAGCCGCGCGATGGACTCCGGTGGCAACCTGTTGAGGCTCCGCGATCCGAGCAACAGAGCAGGGTGTTGCATGAACCATATGCGTGCTACGCACCAGACTGGTTAAAAGTTTCTCTTGGATTGGTTTGACCGTTACGCCGGCTGTGTCACCGCCCCGGTAGAACCCTTCCCGAACACGGCCCCGACAAGAATT
>NZ_CAUVXG010000071.1:0-21495 GCF_963555885.1 Protofrankia sp. Cr2 | reverse complement strand
GCCGGCCCCGACCCAGGCGGCCCACATCCCGTTTATCTCCACACCGCCGCCCGACAGCAGCGAATTACCCACCCGCAGGGCTGGTCGCCCGCCCTCGGGCAGGCCATCGGCTGGTCCGCCCACCCGGCAGGCCAGCGGTGTCCTGACCTGGCTGCGGCGCCGGCGCCTACCTGTCGCCGCCATCGCGGTGCTGCTCGCGGTTGCCGGTACCGTCCTGGCCGTCACCCTCGCCCATGGCGGGGATTCCTCGCAGCCCACAGCGGAGGTCCCCCCCGACTCTCGCCAGCTGGGTGCCCCGTTGACCGACCACACCGGTGGAGTGTGGTCGGTGGCGTTCGCTCCGGATGGGCACACCCTGGCCAGCGCCGGTGAAGGCGGCACGGCGCGGCTGTGGGACGTGACCGACCGGACCGCGCCTCGCCCGCTGGGCGCTCCGCTGACCGGCCACACCGGCATGGTGCGGTCGGTGGCATTCGCTCCGGATGGGCACACCCTGGCCACCGCCGGCGCTGACAAGACGGTGCAGCTGTGGGACGTGACCGACCGGACCGCGCCTCGCCCGCTGGGGATGTCCCTGACCGGCCACACCGACCCGGTGAACTCGGTGGCCTTCGCCCCCGGCGGGCGCATCGTGGCCACCGCCGCCGGCGATGTGTACAACACCGATCACACCGTGCGGCTGTGGGACCTCACCGACCCGGCCGCGCCCCGCCCGCTGGGCTCGCCGCTGACCGGTCATACCCGCGAGGTCGAGTCGGTGGCGTTTTCGCCGGACGGCCATATCCTGGCGAGTGCCAGCTGGGACAAGACCGTGCGGTTGTGGAGCCTCACCGACCCGGTCGCGCCCAGCCCGCTGGGCGGTCCGCTGACGGGTAACACTGGCTATGTGAACGCGGTGGCGTTCTCGCCGGACGGCCGCACTCTGGCCAGCGCCAACGATGACAAGACGGTGCGGCTGTGGGACGTCGACCGGTCCACCACCCCACACTCCCTGGGCTCGCCGCTGACCGGCCACACCGCCGGGGTGCGGTCGGTGGCGTTCTCGCCGGACGGTCGCATTCTGGCCAGCGCCGGTGATGACCACACGGTGCGGCTGTGGGACGTTTCCGACCGGACCAACCCCCGCCCGCTGGGCTCGCCGCTGACCGGCCACACCGACTGGGTGTTGTCCGTGGCGTTCGCTCCGGACGGGCGCACCCTGGCCAGCGCCAGTGACGACGGCACGGTGCGGCTGTGGAACATCGGTTGACCGGATCCCGCCGGTCAACCCCTCAAGCCAGCGCTCACACCGGCCGTGTCAAGAGCGCCCTTCGGGTGAGAGGGGTCCTGCGGACGGGCTTCGCCCTACCTGCGCCGGCAGACTGGACCATACAGCCCGATCTTCACGGCGGTGCGGGACGCTCGGCCGCATCAGTGGTCCCTCGGATTGCGTGGTCCGGGTTTCCTTAACGGTATACTCCTTGGTATGCCAGCAACAACGATCAAGGTGGATAGTGCGGTACGGGACAGGCTCGCCCGGGTCGCGCGGGCGCGGGGGGTCACCATGGGTGCCCTGCTGCAAGGCCTTTCCATTGATCTCCAGGCGGAGCAGGAGTGGGCTGACATCGAGGCCGCCTACGAGCGTTTCCGGCGGGATGATCCGGCGGGTTGGGCCGAGTACCTCACGGAACTGTCGGAGTGGGGCGAGGTGTCCGCCGACCCCGGTAACGCTTCTGATGAATGGCCGGAGTTCAATACGTGAGGGTTCGACGTGGTCAGATCTGGCTGGTTACGCTCGATCCCACGGTCGCTAACGAGCAGGCCGGTTCCCGGCCCTGCGTGGTCATTTCCGCTGACCGGTTCAATGCGTTGTCGATCAGGCAGGGCATCGTTGTTCCGCTGACCACCCGGGAGCGAGGGTTACCGCATCACGTACGCGTCGTTGACGACGGCGGTCTCAATCGGGCCAGCTGGGCGATGTGTGAGGCGGTACGGGCTGTGTCGACGCAACGGTTCGGCCGGCTCCTCGGTACCGCCGACGAACAAACCACGAGCGCCATAGCTCAGCAGATCATCAAGTGGCTGGGGGACGTTCGCCCAACCTGATCAAATTTGGTCTGGTTCCGTGTCAGCCATCAGTAGGCGCACCGGCGCACCGGCGCACCGGCGCACCGCGCTGACCCGGCGCATCCGGCCAGAGCGCCGGCCTCGGCGGAAAAACCCGGAGGCGCTGCACGTGACCGCGTCGGTAGCATCGGAGCGACTTCTTCTCGTACCGATGTCAGGAGCGTGTGGTGCCAGATCTCGCGATCGTCCTCGACCGTGCCCCGCAGCGGGCCGAGCGTGTCGTGGCGGCGGGCACCACGGCCACGCAGGTCCTGGGCGACGATCCGAAGATCGTCGCTGCCCGGGTGAACGGGGAGCTCAAGGACCTGGCGTATGTCCTGGTCGACGGGGACGTGGTTGCGCCGGTACCGGTCGACTCGGACGACGGCCGGGCGATCGTGCGTCACTCCTGCGCACATGTGCTGGCGCAGGCCGTGCAGGACCTGTTCCCCGACGCGAAGCTGGGGATCGGCCCGCCGATCAGGGACGGCTTCTACTACGACTTCGACGTTGCCGCACCCTTCCATCCTGATGATCTCAAGCGTCTTGAGAAGCGGATGCAGGAGATCATCAAAGCGGGCCAGCGATTCTCCCGCCGGGTGGTGTCCGACACCGATGCCCGCGCCGAGCTGGCCGGCGAGCCGTACAAGATCGAGTTGGTGGGCCTGAAGGGCGCGGCGGACGCCGACGCCGATGCAGACGCCGACGATCAGGGAGTGGCTGTCGAGGTCGGCGCGGGCGAGCTGACCATGTACGACAACCTCGACGCCAGGACCGGCGAACTGTGCTGGAAGGACCTGTGCCGGGGCCCGCACGTACCCACCACCCGCAACATCCCGGCGTTCACGCTCATGCGTTCGGCCGCGGCCTACTGGCGTGGCTCGGAACGTAACCCCCAGCTTCAGCGGATTTACGGAACCGCCTGGGAGTCGCGGGATGCGTTGAAGGATTACCTGCACCGGCTGGCGGAGGCCGAACGGCGCGACCATCGCAAGCTCGGCACAGAACTCGACCTGTTCTCGTTCCCGGATGAGATCGGCTCGGGGCTCGCGGTCTTCCACCCCAAGGGCGGCGTCATTCGGCGGGTGATGGAGGATTACTCCCGCCAGCGGCACGAGGAGGCGGGCTACTCCTTCGTCAACACGCCGCACGTGACAAAAAAGCAGCTCTTCGAGGTTTCGGGTCACCTGGACTGGTATGCCGACGGCATGTACCCGCCCATGGAGCTGGACGAGGGGCAGACGTACTACCTGAAACCCATGAACTGCCCCATGCACAATCTTATCTACCGGTCCCGGGGACGTTCCTACCGTGAGTTGCCGCTGCGGCTGTTCGAGTTCGGCACGGTCTACCGGTATGAGAAGTCGGGTGTGGTGCACGGGCTGACCCGGGCCCGTGGTTTCACCCAGGACGACGCGCACATCTACTGCGCCCTAGAGCAGATGCCCGGCGAGCTGGACAGCCTGCTCACTTTCGTCCTCGATCTGTTGCGTGACTATGGTCTGACCGACTTCTATCTGGAACTGTCCACCAAGGACCCCGACAAGTTCGTGGGTGGCGACGCCGAATGGGCCGAGGCGACCGAGACACTGCGCCAGGCCGCCACCAAGCAGGGGCTGGACCTCGTGCTGGACCCCGGTGGCGCCGCCTTCTACGGCCCGAAGATATCGGTGCAGGTACGGGATGCCATCGGTCGGACCTGGCAGATGTCGACGATTCAGGTCGACTTCCAGTTTCCCCAGCGCTTCGATCTCGAATACCAGTCCCCAGACGGTACCCGCAAGCGTCCGGTGATGATTCACCGCGCCTTGTTCGGCTCGATCGAGCGGTTCTTCGCGGTGCTGCTTGAGCACTATGCCGGGGCCTTCCCGCCATGGTTGGCGCCGGTGCAGGTCGTCTGCATCCCGATCACCGATACCCATGTCGACTACCTGGACGTCATCGCCGCCGAGCTGCGCAGGCACCACATCCGGGTGGAGGTCGACAGCTCCGACGATCGGATGCAGAAGAAGATCCGTAACGCTCAGAAGCAGAAGATTCCCTTCATGCTTCTCGCGGGCGACGACGACGTGGCCAAGGAAGCGGTCTCCTTCCGCTACCGCAACGGCGAGCAGAAGAACGGTATCCCGGTAGGGGAGGCGATCGCGGAAATCGTCCGGGCTGTCGAGCAGCGGATCCAGATCTAAAAGCGGATCAGCCCGGAACGCGTCGGCTCACGGTGCCGAAAGATCCCGAAGGGTGCCGAAGAATGTGAATTCGATGCTGCTCCAGCAACATCGGATTCACATCCTTGAGACCAGTCGCGGCGCGGGTGTAGAGGTGGGCACGGGTGCGAGCGCGGGTGTAGAGGTGGGTACGGGTACGGGTACGGGTACGGGTGTAGAGGTGGGTACGGGTACGGGTCAGTGACCGCGCAGGATCCACTGGTCGTAGTCAAGTGACTCGCCACCGATGGTGGTGTCGTCACCATGGCCGGTGTGCACCACCGTCTCGGGCGGCAGTATCAACAGCCGACTTCTGATCGAGTCCAGGATGGTCGGAAAGTCGGAGAACGACCGGCCGGTCGCCCCAGGGCCGCCACGGAACAGGGTGTCGCCGCTGAACAGCACCGGTTCTCCGCCGATCACTCCGTACAGGCACACTCCGCCGGGGGAGTGCCCTGGGGTGTGCATGACATGCAGCCAACCGCCGCCCGCGATCGGGAGCCGCTGGCCGTCGGCGAGCTCGAGGTCGGGCGCGCGGTCGGGATAGACCGCCTGCCACAGCATCAGATCCGCCGGACACAGGGCGATCGGAGCCCGTACCCGGGCAGCCAGCTCAACGGCCGCGTTGATGTGGTCGTTGTGCCCGTGTGTGGCGACGATCACGGATACATGCCGTCCGTCGATCGCGGCGAGGATCACCGAAGGGTCGTGCGCGGCGTCGATGACCAGTACCTCGGTGTCATCCCCGACCAGCCAGATGTTGTTGTCGACCGTGAAGCTCTGGCCGTCGATCAGGAACTCGCCGCGGGTGATGATCCGATCGACTCGTACCCCGTCGTTTCTCGCCACGCGCTCTCCGTCCCCGTCACTGAGCAGCTGACCACTGGATAGCTGACTGTCACCGCGTTGCCCGCGTGAACCGTCCAGCCGTTCACGGGGTCGGATCGGCCCATTCCGGTACCGACCGTACATGTCGATCAGAGCGTAACGACGCTACGCAGTACATCGCCGCGCTGCATGCGAGTAAAGGCATCCTCGATGTCGCCGAGGCCTATGGTTTCGGTCACGAACCGGTCGAGATCGAGCCGGCCGGCCCGGTAGAGATCGATCAGGACGGGGAAATCCCGGCTGGGTAGACAGTCGCCGTACCAGGACGACTTCAGCGAGCCACCGCGACTGAACACCTCGATCATGGGTAGCTCGAGGGTCATCGCCGGGTCGGGGACACCGACGAGTACGAGCCGCCCGGCGAGATCCCGGGAGAAGAACGCCTGTCGGTAGGTTTCCGGCCGGCCGACCGCCTCGATGACCACGTCGGCGCCGTTACCGTCAGTCAGTGTTCGGATCGCCTCCACGGGGTCGCCGTCGCGCGCGTCGACGGTGTGGGTGGCGCCGAATCCGCGCGCCCACTCCAACTTGCGTGCGTCGATGTCCACCGCAATGATCATTCGGGCGCCGGCGATGGCCGCGCCGGCGATCGCCGCGTCCCCAACGCCTCCGCAGCCGAAGACCGCAACAGTTTCCCCCCGCGTGACCTCGCCGGTGTTGACCGCCGCGCCGAACCCGGCCATCACCCCGCAGCCGATCAGCCCGGCCGCCTCCGGACGTGCTGTTGGATTGATCTTCACGCACTGGCCGGCGGCCACCAGGGTCGCCCCGGCGAAGGCGCCGATGCCCAGCGCCGGCGACAGGGGCGTCCCGTCCACCAGCGTCATGGGTTGGGTGGCGTTGCGGGAGTCGAAGCAGTACCACGGTCGGCCTCGAAGGCAGGAACGACAGGTGCCGCAGGGTGCCCGCCAAGCAATCACGACGTAGTCGCCAGCCGAGACCGAGGTGACCCCGTCGCCGACCGCGTCGACGACTCCCGCGGCCTCATGGCCGAGCAGGAAGGGGTAGTCGTCGTTGATGGAACCCTCGCGGTAGTGCAGGTCGGTGTGACAGACACCGCATGCCTGGACGCGAACCCGCGCCTCGCCCGGCCCGGGATCGGGAACCACAATCTCGGTCAGGACGACGGGGGCGCCCTTCGCCAGGGACACCACAGCCGGAACTGTCACCGAACCCATTGCCGTGCTCCTGTCGTCGTCGACCGTCAGGCGCTTTCAGTCGTTCGCTGTGTGCGGCGCTCCGGCAGGTATGCCACCAACCGAATCGGCCCGGCGCTCGGGCTGGCCAAAAGCTGTGTGATCGTAGCCTCTCGTCTGTCCATCGTCTGACCCGGAGGTCCCCGGTAGCCGGGTTGTGGCGAGGTTTCGGGCCGGAGTGGGCCGGCAGCCGTCCGGGACTTCGGGCATTCGCCGCGCCGACGTGACCTACCCGGCTTCATGCGTGACCTCCAGTATCGGTACGCTCCTGACGGTCCGCTTCTGCTCTCCGCGCACGGATCCGCAAGCGTCCCCGGTGGTCTGCGGGCGCGCCAGAGGATCGATGATCGCGCGTCCTCAGGTTGACCAGAAGGAGCAGGTCCCTTGACATGACCGCCGACGCCTCGCCGATGCAGGCCCAGGTGCGCCCCCCTTACGGGCGGGTGACCGTCGGGGATCCAGCGCTGTCTGCTGATGGGCGACTCGACGGTGCCAACGTCGTGCACAGCTCGGGTGGAGCCGGCGAGATGGGCCCCACGGGACGTCCGTTGCCGGCCTTTCCCGTACCCCCACCGTTGGCAACCCATGGGGCTGGCTGGGTGGTCGCCATGTGTAACCAGAAGGGCGGCGTCGGCAAGACGACCAGCACGATCAATCTGGGCGCGGCGCTCGCCGAGTACGGTCGCCGGACCCTGTTGGTCGACTTCGACCCGCAGGGTGCACTCTCGGTCGGGCTCGGAATCAATCCGATGGTGCTGGAGCGCACCGTGCACGATCTCCTCGTGGGTGGCGAAGCCGAGATCGGCGAGGTGATAGTCCCCACCCAGGTCGATGGTCTGGATCTGCTTCCGAGCAACATCGACCTGTCGGCTGCCGAGATGCTGCTGGTCACCGAGGTCGGTCGTGAGCACACGCTCGCGCGTGCCCTGGCGTCGATCCGCTCCGAATACGATGTGATTCTCATCGACTGCCAGCCGTCCCTGGGTCTGCTGACCGTCAACGCTCTGACCGCGGCGGATGCGGTCATCGTGCCGTTGGAGTGCGAGTATTTCGCCCTACGCGGTGTCGCGCTGCTGCTGGACACCATTGACAAGGTGCGCGACCGGCTAAACCCACGCCTTGAGCTCGCCGGCATCCTCGCCACCATGTACGACGCCCGAACCCTGCATGCCCGCGAGGTGCTGGCGCGGGTCGTCGAGCGCTTCCCGGACGAGGTCTTTCACACTGTGATCAGCCGTACGGTTCGCTTTCCGGAAACCACGGTCGCCGGCGAGCCGATCACGACCTACGCGCCCACGTCGGTGGGGGCGGACGGATACCGGCGGCTGGCCCGCGAACTGATGGCCAGGCACGGCGCACCGCCGGTGATCCAGCGTTAGGGATACCCTGACACCACGTGGCCGAAGCTTGTTCGGGAATCGGATAAGGGACCTGTAGAGGCGTGCTGTTCCACCTGGCCGAACCCGCGGCGCTTCTGGGGATCGTTCTCGCGCTCCTCATCGGGATCTACGCTCATGACACGGCACAGGTCATCGTCGCGAGGCTGCTCCAGGACCGCGGCCCGCTGCGGTCCGGGCGGCTTACAGCATCGGTGAAAGACCGGGTCAGCCCCTTCAGCGCGGTGGCTATGATCATCTCGGGTGTCGGCTGGACCGAGCCGATACCCATGAACGACGTATGGCGCAAGCGACGGTTCCACGTCGCGGTCGCGGTGCTGGCCGGACCGCTGGCCTACCTGGTGCTCGCCTTCGCCGCGATCATCGGTTTCAAATTCGTCTCCCAACCGTTGATCATCGTTGAGGGCAGCCGAATCGTGGAAATCGCCGGGGCGGGTGGCTTCGTAGCGAAACTGGTGCTGTGGCTGGCCGTCACGTTCGCGTCACTGTTCATTGTGAGCCTCATCCCCATTCCGCCCGCCGACGGCGGGCGGGTGCTGTTCGGCCTCGGCCCGCAGTCACCGAGCTGGCGCAAGGCCGAGTACCAGCTGCGCGAGAACAACGTCGGTATCGTCATTCTGCTGGCGGCCATTCTGCTGCCGAAGCTGTTTCTCGGGTTTCCCTCGGTCGTGGACCAGCTGCTGCTGCCGTTGCTGACAGGTCTGGCTGACATCATCAATCTCCATATTCGTTGACGGGTGGACGCGCCGCGCGTTGCACCGGCCCCGGCCCGCTGCGGTGGCTGGTTCGGGGTGGCTGGTTCGGGGTGGTTGGCCGCGGTCGCGGTAGCGTCGGGATATGGCGCGGACCGGGGCATCTCCCCACCGGAGGGTGACCGCGGCGGTCGGGGCCACCGAGCCCGCGTCGCCGGCTGAGTCCAGTGGCGGCACTGCCGGCACTGCCGGCACGGCTCCCACCGGCCGGGGCAGTGCCGGCAGCGCCTTCGTCGTCGAACTCGCGAACTTCACCGGCCCGTTCGATCTGCTGCTCTCGTTGATCGCCAAACACAAGATGGACGTGACCGAGGTCGCGCTCTCGCAGGTCACCGATGAGTTCGTGGCTCACATCCGCCGTCTCGGCGCGGGCTTCGACCTCGGGCAGGCCACCGAGTTCCTGGTGATCGCAGCAACCCTGCTCGATCTCAAGGCTGCTCGGCTGCTACCCGGGGCGATCTCCGAGGACGAAGCTGAGAGCCTCGCCCTCCTCGAGGCCAGAGACCTGCTGTTCGCCCGTCTGCTGCAGTACAAGGCGTACAAGGAGGCCTCGGCCCTGTTCGTCGGGTTGATGGCGCTGGAAGCCCGGCACCTGCCCCGGGCTGTTGCGCTGGAGCCGCGTTATGCGCGCGCTCTGCCCGAGGTGCAGATCGGTATCGGCCCGGCCGAGCTCGCCCGGCTCGCGGCCAGGCTGCGGGAACCTCCGCTGCCTCCGCAGGTCGCCACCGACCATGTTCACCTGCCGCGGATCAACATCCGCGAGCATATGTTCGCTGTGATCGAAAAATTGCGAGAGGTGGGTAGTGCATCCTTCGGGATGCTCTGTGCCGGCTGTCGACAGACGATCGAGGTGGTTGCGCGTTTCCTCGCCCTGCTCGAGCTCTTCAGAGAGGGGCGGATCGCGTTTGAACAGGAGGTTCCGCTGGGGGAACTGATCGTCCGCTGGGTGGCCGACACGGCCGACGCAGCGGACACGGCGGAGCATGGTGTGGCCGACGTGAACATGGCGGACATGAACATGGCGGACATGAACATGGCTGACCTGAATGGCGGCCGGCGCAGAAAGGGAGGACCACGACCACTGTGACAGCGGACGCCCACCCGGCTGCCGACGAGACTTCAGTCGTTGGACCCCCGGTGCCCTGCGGGTCGCCCGGGGATGAGTCGCCCGGGGATGAGGCGGTCGTACGCCCGGCGCTACCCGCGCTCGTCGAGGCGATCCTGATGGTCGCGGAAAATCCGGTTCCGGTTACGGAGATCGCTGTGAGCCTCGACGTCCCCGCAGCGGACGTCGAGCGCGTCATCGCCGGGTTGGCCCGCGACTACATCGCGCAGGGCCGGGGCTTCAGCCTCCGCGACATCGGTGGCGGCTGGCGTTTCTACACCAGCGAGGAGTGCGCCCCCTGGGTCGAGCGGTTCGTGCTCGCCGGGCAGAACCCGAAACTGTCTCAGGCGGCGCTGGAGACGCTGGCGGTTGTCGCCTACCAGCAGCCGGTCAGTCGCGGGCGGATCTCTGCGGTGCGGGGCGTGTCCGCTGACGGCGTGATCCGTACACTGACCACCCGGCGGCTCGTCGAGGAGGCCGGTACCGATCCGGAGACCGGCGCGACGCTGTACCGGACAACCGACTACTTTCTGGAACGGATGGGTCTACGCCATCTTGACGAACTGCCGCCGCTCGCCCCGCTGCTGCCTGACATCGCCGATGTGGATGACATTGTCGGCTCGTGACATTCTGGCCTCATGACATTCTGGGTTCATGACAACCGGTGACGCGAATGCCGAAGGCATCCGGCTGCAGAAGGTTCTTGCGGCGGCGGGGCTCGGGTCCAGGCGGCACAGCGAGGAGCTGATCGCCGCGGGTCGCGTGCGGGTGGACGGGCGGGTCGTCGAGGCGCAGGGTCTGCGGGTCGATCCGCAGACAGCGGTCATCGAGGTCGACGGTGAACGGGTCGTCACCAAGGCCGGCCTGGTGCACCTCGCGTTGAACAAGCCGGTCGGGGTGCTCTCGGCGATGGCGGACGACCGGGGCCGGCCGACCGTCGCGGACCTTGTGGCGGACCACGGCCCCGGCCTGTTCCACGTCGGCCGGCTCGACGCCGACAGTGAGGGCCTGCTGCTGGTCACCAACGACGGGGACCTGGCACATCGGTTGGCGCATCCGTCGTTCGGTGTCGCCAAGACCTACCTGGTCGAGGTGAGCGGGCCGGTCAGTCGGGACGTGCCGCGGCGGTTGCGGGCGGGGGTCACCCTCACCGATGGGATGGTGACCGTGGACTCCGTGCGGATCGTGAGCTCGTCCGGTGCGCGGGTCATGATTGAGATCACGTTGCACGAGGGCCGTAAACACGTGGTGCGCCGGCTGATGGACGCCGTGGGCCACCCGGTCGGCCGGCTCGTGCGGACCAGGATCGGCCCGGTCTACCTCGGTTCGCTGCGGGTGGGCCGCACCCGGCACCTCTCGCCGGGTGAAGTCGGCGCGCTCTACCGTGACGTCGCACTGTGACTGGCACATCCGGATTCCCGCCACCCGAGCCGCCGCCGGGTCGGGTGGGCGTGGTCGGGTCCGGCCTGATCGGCACCAGTATCGGGTTGGCACTCAGCGTCCACGGGATCGAAGTCCTGCTGGCAGACGTTGATCCCGAGCAGGTCAAGGTTGCCGAGGCCATGGGTGCCGGCCAGCCATGGCACGGCGAACCCGTGGGGCATGTGGTCATTGCCGTGCCTCCGCATGCTGTCGCCGGTGAACTACGGCGGGTGCAGCGGGCGGGGCTCGCCGATACGGTAAGCGATGTCGCGAGTGTGAAGGCCCGGCCGATCGTCGAGGCGGTGCAGGCCGGGTGCGATCTGTCGATGTGGTGTCCCGCACACCCGATCGCCGGGCGTGAGCGCGGCGGTGCAGCCTCGGCCCGCGCCGACCTGTTCGCCGAGCGAGCCTGGGTCGTCTGTCCGGTGCCGCACACATCACCGGCCGCGTTGGCGGCCACGGTGGCGATCGCGCGGACGTGTGGCGCCATACCGGTGCGTACGACGCCTGACCGCCATGACACGGCGATGGCTGTCTTGTCCCATCTGCCGCAGGTGGTCGCGAGTCTGTTGGCGGCCGCCACCCCCGAGCTCGGTCCGGGCGAGTTGGCCCTGGTGGGGCAGGGGTTCCGGGACGCTACCCGCCTGGCCGACAGCGACCCCGGCCTGTGGTCGTCGATTCTGGAGGGTAACCGTGGGCCGGTCGCCAGGCGTGCCCGGTTGCTCGGCGAGGAGCTTTCCAGGCTGGCGGACCTGCTCGATCGGGGCAGCGAACAGGAGGTGGTCGAGGCTGTTCGCGGAGTCATGGCAGGTGGAAACGCCGGTCGGGCGCTGCTGCCACGAAAGGCCCGTGCGGCGACGCAGCCGGGGGCCTGGGCCTGGGTGGGCGTGGTGCTTGCGGACAGGCCCGGCCAGTTGGGCGAGCTGTTCGCCACGATCGGCGACTGGGAGATCAACATCGAGGATGTCGCAGCATTCGAGCACAACCTGGACGCCCCTGCCGGCATCGTGGAGATCGCTGTTTCACCCGACATCGTCGGCACCCTGCTCGACCGGCTCGCCACCGCCGGCTGGACCGCCTATCGCAGATCGTGAACGCCGCCCTTCGTGGGTGGGCGGCCCCGAGTAGCCTGATCCGGGTTGACCACATCGGCGTTGATCCGGGTGACCACTCGGGTCGGGTCGGTTTCACCCTATCGGTTGCTCATGGTTTTCCGGTGCAAGCTGGTTACTGTGCGTACGCGGATTCCACATGTGTACGGGTTTGATATGTACGGGTTCATGGGTGATTGTCGCGTCTGGACGGAGGAAGCGGTGGAGCAGGACCGCGGTTCCGGTGAGTTGGTGGGCGCAACCGCCACTGACGATCAGGAGGTGTCCACGGGCGGCGAAGGCCGCTACGCCGGGCACGGTCAGGTATTGACGTCCGAGGGATTGGTCGTAGCCGTCGACGGACCGGGAGGCTCCGGCAAGAGCACCGTTGCCAGGGAGATTGCCCGACGGCTTGGCCTGCGGTATCTCGACACCGGCGCGATGTACCGGGCGGTGACACAGGTCGCCTTGGAGAGTCGGATCGATCTTGAAGATCACGATGCCGTGGCAGAACTGGCCGAACGCGTGGTGCTGGCAGTCGGTACCAGTCCGGATGATCCGACGATCGCGGTGAACGGCGAAGCCGTGGGGGACAAGATCCGGACCAGGGCGGTGACGAACGCGGTGAGCGCGGTTGCCGCGGTACCGGCCGTCCGGCGGCTTCTCGTCGCCCGCCAGCAGCAGATCATTGCAGCGGCGTCCCCGAGCGGCATCGTGGTGGAAGGCCGTGACATCGGTTCGGTGGTTGCTCCACAGGCCCCGGTCAAGGTGTTCCTGACGGCTTCGACCGAGGTCCGGGCGTTGCGGCGGTCGCACCAACTCGGGGAGAAGGGCATGGATGACGTGGCCCGCACCCTCGCCGAGCTCGACCGTAGGGACGTGCTGGACTCGACCCGCGCCGCGGATCCGCTGGCCGTCCCCGACGACGCGATCGTGCTCGACTCGACCAGTCTGTCGGTCGAGGCTGTTGTGGCCGAGGTTCTGCTGCACTGCGAACGGGTAACGGCCGACGCGCCATGACCACCGGAAGCCCCGACGCCACGGAAGCCGGCGCCGGGCAGCCGCCGGTGTCCGCGCCGCAGCGTGGGGCGGCGTCCCGGCCCTACCGGGACGTGGTGCACAGGGTGCTCAAGCCACCGTTGCGTCTCGTTGTGAACCGGGCCGTCATGCAGGTGACCCTCCAGGGCCTTGAACACGTCCCGGCGACCGGTCCGCTGATTTTCGCGGGAAACCACAGTAGCCTCTTGGACGGCCCCCTGGTCGTGATCGAGTCACCGCGTACAGTCCGGTGCCTGGTGAAGTCCGAAATGTATGGTGGTGTCCTCGGGCCACTGCTGCGCATCGCGGGCCAGATCCCGGTCGACCGTGGCCGGCCCGATCGGGTCGCGTTACACACTGCACTCGACGAGTTGGGGCGCGGCGGAACCATCGGGGTGTTTCCCGAGGGCACCCGGGGAGCCGGCGAGGTACAGACGGTACAGCACGGTATCGCCTACCTCGCTGTCCACGGACGGTGCCCGGTGCTACCGGTCGCGTGCATCGACACCGGCCTGGCCATGCCCAGGGGCGCCCGCTGGCCGAGGCGGTCCGTGCCCGCTCGGGTCGTGTTCGGACGTCCGTTCGATGTGGAGGTCCCGGCGAACCCGCGGTCGCGTCGGGCGTTGGCTGCGGTGGCGGAGGACATCCGGATTCGGATCGCCGACCATCTGGTGGCGGCTCGCCTGCCTCCCGGATCGTGATGCGGTCGGCACGATTATGAGCAGGCGCGATGATGAACAGCGATGAACAGCGATGAACAGCGATGAACAACGATGAACAACGATGAACAACGATGAACGGCCATGAACGACGATGACGAACAGAGACGAGGACGTTGTGGGTGTGGCTTCGCAGGCACCGCAGGACGAAGCCGGGTACCCGCCCGGTGCCACCGAGAGGCAGCCGGTGCTGGCGATTGTCGGACGCCCCAACGTCGGCAAGTCGACGTTGGTGAACCGGATCCTGGGCCGCCGGGCCGCAGTTGTCGAGGACGTCCCGGGCGTGACCCGCGACCGGGTCGCATACGACGCAACCTGGAATGGACGGCGCTTCGTCGTCGTCGACACCGGCGGCTGGGAGCCTGACGCGCGTGGGCTCGCCGCCCGGGTCGCTGAGCAGGCACGTGCCGCTCTGGACACGGCCGACGCAGTGCTGTTCGTGGTCGACACCACGGTCGGTGCGACCGACGCGGATGAAGCCGTCGCACGTGTCCTGCAGCGGTCGGGGCTGCCCGTCGTTCTCGCCGCGAACAAGGTCGATGACGCTCGGACGGAGGCGGACGCAGCCGCGCTGTGGAGCCTTGGGCTCGGTGAGCCGCATCCGGTCTCGTCCCTGCATGGCCGCGGCAGCGGAGATCTGCTTGACGCGGTGCTCGCGGCCCTGCCGGAGGCGCCGCGCGAGCGTTTCGAAGAGGTGGACGGCCCGCGGCGGGTAGCCCTGTTGGGCCGGCCGAACGTGGGGAAGTCCAGCCTGCTCAACCGGCTCGCCGGGACGGAGCGCTCGCTGGTGGACGAGGTCGCAGGTACCACCCGTGACCCGGTCGACGAGCTGGTGACCGTCGGGGGCGAGGTGTGGAAGTTCGTGGACACCGCCGGCCTGCGGCGCCGGGTCCGGGAGGCCGCCGGAGCGGAGTACTACTCCTCGCTACGTACCGCGGCCGCGCTGGAAGCAGCCGAGGTCGCGATCGTCCTGCTCGACGCCGGTGAGCCACTCACCGAACAGGACCAGCGGGTGATCACCATGGTGGTCGAGGCCGGGCGGGCTCTGGTACTGGCGTTCAACAAGTGGGACCTGCTCGATGAAGATCGCCGCCTCACCCTGGAACGCGAGATCACCCGAGATCTCGGCCGGGTCGCCTGGGCACCGAGGGTGAACGTGTCGGCGATGACCGGCCGCGCGGTCGACCGGCTCGCTCCAGCCCTGCGATCCTCGTTGGACTCCTGGGGGATGCGCATCTCCACCGGCCGGCTGAACACCTGGCTCGGCGAGGTCGTGGCGGCCACTCCGCCGCCGTCCCGAGGCGGGCGGCTGCCCCGGATACTGTTCGCGACGCAGGCCGGTGTGCGTCCACCCCGCTTCGTCATCTTCTCGACGGGGTTCCTGGAGCCGGCCTACCGTCGCTTCCTGGAGCGACGGCTGCGCGAGGACTTCGGCTTCGCCGGCACTCCGATCGAGATCTCCATCCGGGTCCGCGAACGGGGCGAGAAACGTCAGTGACGGGCGGTCACCCCGCTTCGCCGCCAGACCCCGGCCAGGCAACCCCGGTCCCGCAACCCCGGTCCCGCTGAAGATCAGCGCAAGTTTGTCGTTGTGTACGTTTTTTTAGCCAGAAAGCGTACACAGCAACAAACTCGCGGAGATCATGGTTCGTGTTGGTGCTTGCGGACGAGATCCGCACGACCTGACCGGCGATCCGTGGCCGTGGCGGGGGAGTCACTGAGCCGGCATCTGACCGGGGGTCTGTCCCCAGATGGTCCCCGGATGCAGGGGGCTGACGTCTGCGACTGACGCTGGCCACCGTGTCGATGGCGTTAAAAAGGGCTGCTGACCAGGGTTTATACCCCGTCGGCAGCCCTTGTCGTGATGGTCGGGACGACAGGATTTGAACCTGCGACCCCCAGACCCCCAGTCTGGTGCGCTACCAAGCTGCGCCACGTCCCGTGCGCGGCCTACGTTACCCCATCGCTGAAGCAGGCTGGGCTTCGGGCGACTCGATGACAGCGCTCATCGCGTCGCCCGAAGCGCTGACGAACCTGAGTGTGAGCTCAGAATCATACCTGGTGTCGATCTTACCTGGCTGGCCCGTCGTACCTGTCGGTCGATGTCTGTTGTTGATATTGCCAGCCGCCTGGACGGCCTGGTGTCCGGCCGGCCAGTGGTTCGGGTGGACGCGGGGAATTCCGGCGGCGGCGCCCACCCGTCGCGGTGTCTCCTGAGGCCGCCGGGCATACGGCGAGAGCCATAGTCGTGCGCCCTTCGGCCTGTCTGGGTCTGGATGCGCCCGGTGAGGGCCGGACGCATCCAGACCTGTTGATCACTGTGTCGCGCGGCTCCTGCGGCGAGCTGTGAGGCCCGCGCCGAGCATCGCGGCACCGAGTCCGACACCGGCAACCGGGGTGATCGGGAAGGACGGCGCGGTGCCACCGCCACCGGCGTTCACACCACCTGACGGAGCACTGTAGGACTTCTCGTCCTTCTTTGCGTCCGACCAGGACTTGTCGTCCTTGGCGCCTTCCCACTTGTTGTCGTGGGGTGCGCCGTACGACGGGGCGACGCCCGCGGCCGTCGTCGGCGCTGAGGTGGGGCTGGCCGTCGCGGTGGCCGCTGCGCTGGCCGTCGCGGTGGCCGCTGCGCTGGCCGTCGCGGTGGGGCTGGCGGTGGCGGTGGCGGCGGCGGTGGCGGCGGTACTGGCGGTTGCGGTCGGGCTGGCCGTGGGTGAGTCAGGCTGCTCGGTCGTCCAGCTGTGGTGCGAGTCCGAGTCCCACGAGTCGTCGCCCGCAAATGCGGATGCAGGGGTAAATCCAACAAAGAACGCGGTGGCTGCTGAAATAGCCAGCATCACCACACCCCGGCCCATTCTGTGCGTCATGACCTTCCTCTTCTCTCGTGCGGTAGCGGTACGGTTACCGCGGGCAACACAGTAGCCATTTGATGTCTGGGGGAAGGCCATGGGACGCGATATTGCCGGGAGGAAACCGAAAGTCATCCTGTCGGCACGGTGGCTGGTTCTGTTCGGACTCATCCTGATCGGGGTGAGTGGCCAGAGGCTCGTTTCGTCCGAATTCGGGAAGGCCGCCGGAATTTCTGCGGAGACTGTCCCGACAGGAGTCGTTGCCACGGATAAGCCATCCGCAGGTACACAGGTGACGGTGCCCGAGCCGGCGCGTACGGCCGACAATCGGCCGACCTTCCTGCGTATTCCTGTACTGGGTACCGCGGCGGCCGTCGGGTCGGTCGGACTCGAGTCGGATGGAACGCTGCAGGTGCCGACGGCATGGGGCGACATCGGTTGGTACGAGTATGGTCCGCGTCCTGGTGAGGTCGGCGCGGCTGTATTTGTCGGACACTATGACTCGACGACCGGTCCGGCGGTCTTCTACCAGCTTGACAAGATCAAGAAATCCGACATGATCGACGTGAGTCTGGCTGACGGTGCGGTTGCGCACTTTGCGGTGGACCGCATTCAAGAGGTCTCGAAGACAGCGTTTCCGGTGGCGGAGGTCTACGGCAAGGTCAACCGGCCGGAACTGCGGCTGATTACCTGTGGGGGTGATTTCGACAGAAAAACCCACCACTATCTGGACAATATGATCGTCTATGCGCACGCTGTTTGATGAGGTGTCGTCGGCCGGACTGTTCGGTGCTCAGGAGCGGGAGAGCTGCTGCGGGAGGGTGTCGTGTACCGGACACGATCCGGACTCCCCGCTGCGCATCCGCCCGCCTTGTGGGGGTTATTCTTGGCCCAGCGTTGTGAGAGTTACCCTCGTTTCAGGGGCGTCGGTCTGTCACAGCCCTCACTGGAGGGGCCATGGCGATCATGGTATCTCGGAGCGACTCGGCAGCCAGCCGCCGGCGGCGTCCCACCGCGGCTATCGTGCCCATCCGGCTGGGAGCTTTTTTTGCCACCATGGTGGTCCTGGCCGGATGCTGGAATGGGAGCACCGCACCCCCAACGGCCGGGCGGTCGTCGTCCGTGGCACCTGTCGGGCAGGCCACCACCATTGAGCCGCAGGTTCGCCAGACCTCCAGGCCCGCGACGCCCGATGCGGGCGCGGGTACGCGGGCCTTCCCGTACCAGCCGTTGTGGCCTTTTACCAGTGCCGCGGACGCACAGGAATGGCAGGCATCCAGCCGTTCGGGAGGGCACCAGCCCTGGCACCTCGACCCGGTAGCCACGGCCCTGTCCTTCACACGTGATTTTCTCGGCTTCGCCGGCGTCGACCGTGCCCTGGCCAGCACCGTTACCGGCGACGATGCTCGCGTTCAGGTCGGATACGCCACCGAAGGTGGGCGTACGGGCATCGCCGCTGTCATCCACCTCGTTCGGTTCGGATCCGGTACCGACGCTCCCTGGGAGGTCGTCGGTACCGATGACACGGACATATCGCTCACTCAGCCTGCCTACGGGTCGACGGTGACGCCGCCGCTGACGGTCGGCGGCCGGATCAGCGGTGTGGACGAGAGCATCCACGTCTGGCTCAGGACGACGTCCGGGATCAACAGGGGCCAGGTCGTCGGGGAGTCCTGCTGCCAGCCCGCCGGTGGGGACAAGTCGATGTGGACGGCCACCGTGAGCACCACCGCGCCGCCCGGTCAGAGCCTCGTCGTGGTCGCCTCCACCGGTGGCCACCTGTATGAGGTCGAACGCTTCGCCGTGACCGGCGTCCGCCTGGCGGGCTAGGCGCACCCATCGGGTAAGGTCCATTCGTGATGGAGAGTACCGAGTACGACGCTAGTACGATCGAGTCGCGGGTGCGTGACCTCTGGGAACAGCGCGACATCTACCGGTTCGACCCGGAAGCGGACGGCACCGTGTTCAGCGTGGACACGCCGCCGCCCTACGTCTCCGCATCACACCTGCATGTGGGCCATGCGATGAGCTACTCGCAGCCGGACTTCATCGTTCGATACCGTCGTATGCGCGGTGAGCGCATCTTCTATCCTATCGGATTCGATGACAACGGTCTCCCGACCGAACGGTTCGTTGAACAGAAGTACAAGGTGCGGGCGGTCGACATGCCGCGTGCCGAGTTCGTACGGCTTTGTCTCGAAGAAACCCAGAAGACCGCCGCGACGTACGAGGATCTCTGGCGGCGGGTAGGGTTGTCCGTCGACTGGTCGCTACGTTATTCGACCATCGACGAGCGGTGTCAGCTCACCTCACAGACCAGTTTCGTGCAGCTCTACCGGGCTGGGTACGTCCGCCGTTCGAGCGATCCGATCATCTGGTGTCCGGATTGCCGTACCGCTCTCGCACAGGCGGACGTGGAAGACCTCGAACGCAAAGGCCGGATCTACCAGATCGCCTTCACTGCCGCGTCCGACGATCGGCCGCTCGTCATCGCGACCACGCGACCCGAGCTGATACCGGCCTGTGTGGCCCTGTACTGCCATCCGGATGACGAGCGTTACCGGGATCTGACCTCCGACGCGGCGGTTGTCCCGCTGTTCGGGTACACCGTTCCGATCAAGACGGATCCCAGTGTCGATCCCGAGTTCGGTACGGGCCTGATGATGGTGTGTACCTTTGGCGACAGTGAGGATGTCGCGAAGTGGCGGCAGGACAAACTCGACCTGCGGCTCGTCATCGACCCCGATGGACGCCTGAATGCTCTTGCCGGCCCTCTTGCCGGCAAGAGCATAGAAGACGCACGCCGCGAGGTCGTGAAGCTTCTCACCGAAGCTGGGGCGGTGCGCGAGAGTTCTTCACTACGTCAGGTGGTCGGCGTCCACGAAAGGTGCTCGACACCAGTCGAGTTCCAGATCAGGCCGCAGTGGTTCGTGCAGGTTCAGGAGCATCGTGACCGCTTCCGTGCCCGTGCGGAGGAGCTGCACTGGTTGCCGCCGTTCATGAAGCGGCGTCTGGACGACTGGATCGACGGACTCAAGTGGGACTGGAATATCAGCCGCCAACGCCATTACGGTGTCCCCTTCCCGGTCTGGTACTGCGCGGCGTGTTCCGAGCCGCTGATTCCCGACGTCTCCGACCTTCCGGTTGATCCGCTCCGTGATTCGCCACCCGCCGACAGGTGTCCGGCGTGCGGGCACGATGTCATTGAGCCCGAGCGGGATGTCATGGACACCTGGATGACCTCGTCGCTGACCCCACAGATCAACGACCGATGGGCATTGCGCGGCCTCGAGCCGGAACCATCGCTGGCACCGATGAGTCTCCGTGTGCAGGCTTTCGAGATTATCCGAACCTGGCTCTTCTACACGTTGGTCCAGTCGGAGTTCCATTTTGGTCGCCTCCCGTGGGATTCGGTGATGATCTCCGGTTGGGGTCTGAACGAGCAGGGCAAGAAGATTTCGAAACGCGATCTTGAGAAATCGACGACCGCGGAGGGTTTCAACAGGTACGTGCCGGATCATGTCATCGAGAAGTACGGCGCGGATGCGCTCCGGCTGTGGGCCACATCCGCTCGGCTCGGCCAGAACCTGCGATACAACGAGAAGGATGTCCGGGTTGGTCGCAAACTGGCTGTGAAACTGTTCAACGTCGGACGTTTCATCGAGCAGCACATGCAGGACATCGACCTGGACAATGCGGTCCACCTGTCTCCACCGGACCGGACCGCTTTGGATCGATGGCTTCTGTCGCACCTGGCCGACACGGTTGCCGAAGCGACGTCCGCGTTTGAGGAGTTCGATTTCACGGCGGCCTACAAGGCGATTTCGCGTTTTTTCTGGTCGATCCTCTGCGATCGGTATATCGAGATGGTCAAGGACCGCTTCTTCTCGATGGACCGGTTCAGCGACGCGGACCGGGTAAATGCGCTCCATACGCTGCGGGAGGCATTCCGTTCCGTGGTTGCACTTTTTGCCCCGTTCGCGCCGTTCATCACGGAGTATCTGTATCAGCGGTACTATCAGGAGACCGAGGGACTCGACAGCATCCACATCTCGGCCTGGCCGTCGGTGGAGCCGGCCTGGGTCAGCGACCGGGTCGAGATGGATCAGATGGCGACCATGCTCGACGCCGTGCGGGTACTTCGCGCGCAAGCTCGTCTGCACTCAAGCACGAAGATCGAGCGACTCGTCCTTGATGCTCGCACTCCTGATGCGCAGCGCTTGGCCGAATCGGTCGCGGAGTCACTACGGGCGGCTGCGCATGCGGTCGATCTCGAGTTCGGGGTCGCAGAGCACGCCAGCGGCGTCGACGACATCTTCGTTTCGATCAGCGTTTAGCAATTTTCAAGGTCCTCTCAGGGTGTCGCTTGAATCGGCCGACGGCGAGCGCACTTTTGGGCATGCCTTAACAGCCGCGGGAGCGGCGCGGCCGTGGGTCTGAGGGTGGAGTTATCCCTGGTGGGACGGGGTTTCTCGGGATCGTCGACCGGTGGTCAGGGTGTGGGTTTCGGCGGGCCGCGGCCGGCGCGGCGATGTCCGTGACGCCCCGAGATCGGCGGGCGATTCGGGTTCATTAGGTGTGCGGCTTTCGGGGTTTTATAGGCGTGGTGTCTGTTGTCGTGCCCGGGTATAGGCCGCTTCGGCGCTGTTCGCCGCTTTTTTTCGTGTTCCGCCGTGTTTCGTGGTGTGTGGGTGTTTCCTGTCGTGACCGGGTCAGCCGGGGGTGTGGGCCAGCCGCAGGAGGGTG
>NZ_CAUVXG010000070.1:12600-21873 GCF_963555885.1 Protofrankia sp. Cr2 | reverse complement strand
GGGGTGGACCACGACGTCCCAGGACATGCAACCATGATAACGACCACGTTATTACCGTTGCGCCGGGACCTCAACCCCTGCCGGCACGGTCAGTGTCGTGAGGCCGCCCTACGCGCCCGCCCGGCCGCGTGGGCGGACGCGTCGTCACCCGGCCGCTGGGTGTCCCCGCTGCGGGACTGTCGGCTTGGGCCATCCGTCCCAGTCCCCGCGCCACCGAGTTGCTCGATCCTCCGCGGGCAGCTTGCCGCGAGATTCACGCCCGGAGTCGGGGTGGTTGCGGGCGTGGCTGACCGCGCCGGGTGGTCGCGCCCAGCGTCACAGCGGCTGTTTGGTTGTGGCTATTCCTCCCGGGTGGTCAGGCTGCGGGCTGTTTGGGTTCGACGGTTACTTTCAGGCCGAGTTTCTCCAGTTGGGCGACGAGGCGCTTCTGCTGGGCTTCCGTGCCGTGTCGGCGCCGCATCCGAACAGGTTGGTCTTGGTTGCAGGCCCTGAGATCACCGTCCGCCCGGTCGCCGCACGGGCCCTGGCCAGGCGCGATGCCCGATGACCGCGCCCACCCGAACATCATCTACCGAACAGATGTTCCGTATACCTGGCGGTTCCAGAGGGACGGTGCGTCTGCCGATCGTGATCATGGGGGTGGCGGCCGGGTTGGCAGCTTTCAGCCGATGACGAGCCGTTCCCCGCCGAAGTCCGCGATGATCTCAAGGTGTCCCCCGAGCGCTTTGACGTAGGCGGCCAGGGTGCGCAGCTCGCTGGCATCAACGCCTGCCCGCTCGATGGCGGAGACACGTTCCTGTCGGACGTGCATGCGATCGGCGACGTCCGCCTGGGTGAGGCCCAGACGCCGACGCATCTCGGCGAGCCGATGCGCGCGGTTCTCTGCCACGAGCCGCTCTGCCCCCGCCTCGACCTCGCGGCGGTCACCTTCCTCGGGGAAGAATTCGCTAAGGAAGCCGTCCCTGTCGTACCCATGGGTGGCGCTCATGCGTCACGCTCCTCGAGGTGGAGGGCGTAGCGGGCCTCGGCCAGCGGGATCGCCCTGTCGCACCAGGTTGACCACTGCCCGGCCTTGTCTCCGGCGACAAGCAGGACCGCGCGGCGCTCAGGATCGAAGACGAACAGGAGCCTCGTTAGAGGACAGCCAGGTCGGCGTCCGCCTGGGCGAGTTGCCGGGCCGTGGCGGCTAGCTTCTGCTCAATTTCGGCTCGCGCTTCTGGCCGGAGCTGGCTGCGGCGCTGGAGTTCGGCGAGACCGCGCTGAAGCTCGTTCTCGATGGATCTGCGCCGCCTCTGGTGAACTCCGAGCACCTGGTCGCGTTCCTTGGGCGTAGCAGGGTCATGGGGGTTGTAGCGGAAGGCACGTTCACAGGAGTCACGCCAAGCGACCAAAGCTCTAGTCTTCACTTCCCCGAAACCGGGGATTCCTATTACCTTGGAGCTGTTCACATCTGCAGCGGTGTTGACGCCGTACGCTGCAAGCCGCTGCTTGAGACTCGGGCCAACGCCGCTGATCGAGGCCCTGCTGACGTACTGCCGCTCCAAGTGACGGCGCAGCTGGCGATCCCGCACGGTGCGGTCAAATTCTGCGAGTGTCTGCCTCTCCCGTTTCGGGATCTCGACGGTGTACTCAGAGTAGAGCCTGGCAAGCGAATCACGGAGAGTCTGAAACTCTGCTGGGCCAGCTTCCTCTGCCTCACGGATCGCGGCTGCATGCGCATCGCGCGCCTGTTGCCCTGCCAGCAGGCGCGCGTCCTTCTCCTGACGCCTGGGCTCACCGTAGCGTTTGAGCCACCGACCCACAAAACCGGGCAACACCAGCGCCAGGAGTCCGAGCGCACCCGCAATTACCATCAGTGCAATAACCAGGCTGACCACGATGGGCCAGACGACGAATGGTGTTGCCTTTGAGCGCACCGCCGCCGGGAGCGGCTGCGCAACAGGCTTAATCCCGGTGCTGGGGGGTACGACGATTTCCGCCGGGGGCGGAACTGCAGATATCTGCGCCCACAGCGCCGCGATGGTGACCCCCGCCGCTTGCGCCTTCGCGGCGACCTGCGCCTTGACGAAATGCACGATTCCCGAACTGTCGAGGGAACACCAGGGGCACGCCCTCACGTGTGCTGGGTAAGCGTGGTGTGAGTTGGCGTGGCACACGGCTGTCTGCGGTCGCAGTTTGTCGAGAGCCAATACCCACTCCCGAGCAGTCGGCCGGTGCTGGATCCCGGGCTCGGTGAACGCCTGGGTGAACATGCCGTGGATCACAGCAGGAAGGATGGTCACCGGAACGGCTGTCGGTGGCGGGACCAATCCGCGGCTGCTGTTGTCCAGGGCGTCGGCAAACCGAAAGCCACTGATATCAGTGGACATATCGTTGCCGACATCGTTGCGGAGCGGACGACCCGCGAAGGGATGGCGTCCGCCGAGGAGCAGCTGGAAGATCAGGATTGCCAGACCGAAGTTGTCGTGGTTGGCGGTTCGGACCATCCGGCTGAAGTCACCGACCGCGTGCAACTCGGGCGGGGTGAAGTCTGGAACCCCGACCAGGCAGGGAAAGACCCGGCCATCCGCGTTCACCTGAAATGAATCTGCGTCGATCAGCATCACATGCCCGTTATTTGGGGCGACCATCACCGAGTTCTCGTTGACGTCACCCACGACCAGTCCACGCTGGTGGACCGCGGCGAAGCCGTCCGCCGTGTTCCGCGCCGTGACCAGCAAATTCTTCCACGACAGTTGGGGCTGCTCCTGCTTGCGGTGGCCGGGGTTGTAGAGCTGATGAACGGGAACGCAGGAGCCTGCGGTTGGCATGACAAAGCCCCGGACGGGACCTCCCCGGTCCACATGCAGGGTCTCCACTGGCCAAGCGACAAATTTCCGGACGTCGGCATCCCTGAGAGATGCCATCAACCGAAGCTTCTCCTGCCGGTCGCCGTCAGGGATCTTGTGGTACAATTTTGCGACGTGATTCGAGTCTCCGTTGATCTGGTGGACGGAACCTTCGCCGCCCTTGCCGAGAGTCGGGCCGAGCGACAGTTCGTCTCCCGTTGACGTGAACAGCCGGGTGGTGCTCATGCCCGTGCGTCCGAGTTTCCCAGTTCGTCGCTGGCCGTGGTTGGGTCGACGTCGCCGAGCCAGACTGCGATAGCTAGTGTCTTGTCGTCGTCGGTACGTTCATTGACCAGCGGTCCTTGCAGGAACCGTCCCAGAGCCAGGCTGAGTTGGTCGAGCAGAACTTCCTCGTTTTCGGATCTGGCATCCTCGAGCGCCTTGAAAAAGGGCCTGAAGAATAGTTCATGGGGTACGTCCGTGGCGAGATCGAGCGCGATTCGCTGCAGGCCATCGGTGAATGCTGCGATCTTCGTAGCCAGTGGGTCAAAGGTTCGGACGGCGAGGACCTCGCGGAAGTTGTCCTGCGTGACGAAGTGCGTCATGTTGGCGTACTCCCCAACCATGGGTACTACGGCGAGTTCCAGCCCGTTCCCGACGTCGAGGACGATGCCGCCGTCTCCGATCTGGAAAACCATCGTCCCGAGCGTCTGCGCGGCGAGCACACCAAGCAGGGTGCAGGCAAAGTCTCGAGGACGGAGGTTGTGGTTGGTGGCCTTCGACGCGATTCCGTCGTGTGCTGCCGTCACCAGGATCTCGGCCAGGCCGGCATCCAGTATGATCTCTGATTCGCCCAGGCGCGACTGGAGAGCCGCAGCCACCGCTGCTATCGCGACCTGTGCCCCTTCGCCACCGTGTTCGGCGCTGCCCGCGCCATCCGCGACAACGACCGCGAGCAACTCGTCGCCACACGGAAGCCGATATTGCGCGAAGAGGCAGTCGTCGTCGCAGGGCAGGCTTCGTTTGATGTGCGAGGTGCCGGCTTCGGACCTCGCGATGACGCGCCAGGTCAAACGGCGGCCCACCCTGTAGGTGCCGCGAGCAGCGTCTCGGTGCCGACGGCCGAACGGGACACCGATCCCAGGGAACTGGACAGCCACTGGAAGAGTTCCTGAAACTTGAGTCCCTGCAGCGCGAGCGGCTGGCGGACAGCGATCTGGCGGAGGATTTCCATGTTCGCTCCCTGCACGCCGACGGCGAAAAGCGCGAACTCCTTCGCAGCCTCACCCGCCTGCACAGCGTGGGCGGCCGCATGCCAGTTGTCTGTCGGCTCCCCGTCTGTGATCAGGAAGATCCACGGGCGGTAGTACTTCACCCCGTTGTTCCTGTATTCAGTCTTGCGGTCACGGAGCAACGACAGACCTCGGGTGATGGCTTCGCCCATCGGGGTGGCTCCCTGCACGTGCAATTCGGGCGCTGTGAACACCGAGGCAGACACGAAGTCGGTCGCCACCTGCACCGGTCCGAAGGTGATGATCCCGACCTCGACGCGCTTCGCGGCGAGGTCGTCTGAGGTGAGTTCATCCTGGAATGCCCTGAGACCGGCGTTGAGTTCTCGAATGGGCTGACCGTTCATGGACCCAGACACGTCCAGCAGCAGGAGACAGGGACACCGCGGCTCGGGGTTCAGGGCGAAGTCCACCTCAGGCTGGTGTCCGAAGTCGAAGTTGTCGTATCCGATCTGCTCGGTCATCCCCATCTCAATCCTGGTCGGGCGGGCGTTGTCGGGGTGCTCAACGACGAGGTGCCAGCTTGCGGGGCGTCCACCGCCGGACCCGGTGGGCCGGACCTGCGGGTGGGCGCGTCGAGGCCGCCAGCCGGTCTCCACGCGCGTGGCCACGTACACCCGTACATACCTCACGACGAGCGACGAGGCGTAGGCCGGGCGTCGGACCGAAAATGCAGTGTCAATAGTGCCAGAACTGCGCTCGCGACCACGGTCGACCCGGCGCCGCAAGATGTAGACGGCATGGCGACAGCAGCGCGATGGCGAAGCCGCCCGTGACGCCGTGCTCGCCGGCCTCGCCGAACCCCCAGCTCCGGCGTCGTCAAAGGCAACGTCAACTGTATCAAGACGGTCAAACACCATTTATACGGCCGCGTCAACTTCGACCCGCTCCGCAAACACGCCCTCCTCACTCGATGATCACCAAGGGGACCAGAACGATTACAAGATCAGCGCCGGATCCAAGTCTCGCTCTCATAGTCACACCTCGTTGTCGCCAGTGGCCGCGGCGAACCCGAGCGCATCGTGGGCCGCCGAGAGCGCGTCCCATAGCGCGGCCAACCGCGTCGATGTGATCGGCAACGGGCCACCCGTGGGCGAGATGCCCAGGCTCAGGTCGAGCTCGCCCTGCGGTTTCGGACACTTCCGGCCCATCTGACGATCGTGATCGTCAGATGTTGTGGTCACGTCGACGCTCCTGTGCCACCTCAGAACGTGCTTGTGCGGGGGCTGCGGTGCACCGTTCGGCCCGCGTGCCGGTGGATCTCGGTGGCTGGTCGCGCGGTGGTCGTATCCTGGGCAGGTGAATACCATGCGGGATGAGCTGCATGGTCTGATCGACCGCCTACCAGAGTCGCAAGTGGCGCCGATCCCAACTCTCGTGCACGAGAGCGCACCGACCGAGGGCGCCGGTGACGAGTGGCCATTGCCGGATTTCGTAGGCGCGTTGTACAGCGGCAAGGGTGGTCTCGCCGCCCGTTCGGCTGAGATCCTGCGCGCGGAACTGGGGCGCGACCCCGAGTGATTGTCTGGGACACCGGGCCGCTGATCGCCGCCGTCGACACCGACGACGCATAAAACGATCATCGTGTGGGTCCCCCAGGGGTAGGCGGGACATCGGTGTGGCCACGCCGGGGCGCCGGGACACGAAGCAGGATCCGCTCGCCGGCCATCCACCGCGTGAGCACCTCCCGGTCGACCATCTGGATGCGGTGACGGTGGCCGAAGTCCGCGGCCGCAGCGGTGAACCGGCCCGAGGTGACCAGCAGCGCAATATCGGCACGATGATCCGTCCACGCACAGCCGTTGAAGTCCCGCACCGCGGACGGACCCACAGCACGACCCGGGTAGTGCTTGCACTGCACCGCGATCCGGGCCATCCGGGGGGTACGGGCGAGCACGTCCACACCCCCGTCCCCACGACCTCCGACCACGCGCACCTGCAGGCAGCCGTCACGTTTCAGAAGATCCGCGACGTGATGCTCGAACTCGGCTGGGTTCAGTGCGTCGATGGCAGCCACCGCCGCCCTGCGCCCGATCTCGTGAATCCTGCGGGCGCGCACCGCGAGTAACACCCCTACCGCTGCCAGCACCACGAGGATTCCGGCGGGCAGCGTCCACCAGCCCCACGCATCCACGAGCCCTTGGACGAGCGCGGCGAGAAACAAGCCGCCGAACCCCACCCGCGCCAGCCAGAGAAACACCCGCTCACTCGCCGACGACCCCACCGGACGCCCCCGCACTCGGCGGCCCCGAGATGGACGAGTACGGCGAGCACTCGGGCGCCGCCGACCCGCCGGCGAACCCCGACGACCAGAACCCCGATTGACCACACACAAACTATTGACACACAACACATCGCAAGGTGGCACATCGACGAAGCAGCAGGTCGCGCGGTGGAGCTGTGTGCTCAAGCAGTCGCCTGCCGTCTGGTTGAACCGTGTGTACGGACCTGCATATGCCTGCGATGTTCACAGTCCTTGTCCGCTACTGGTTGGTGGATGTTCGTGGGAGACTGGAGCGGGTAGGTCGAGCTGGTGTGAGGAGGGAGCCCGTGAGTGTCGCGTTTGCCGAACATGTCGGCCCGTGGACGATCGCGGACGTTGAGGCTCTCGCCGGTACCGGGGACCATTCCCGGTACGAGCTGCTTACGCCGGGTGTCCTAACGGTGAGTCCGGCTCCTGGGACCCCGCACCAACGAGCGTCGCGGCGGTTGGCGAACCTCCTCGAGGCCGCTGCCTCGACCGCCGGCGCGGCCGTAGAAGTGCTGGAAGCAGTGAACGTGGAGGCACCTGGTGGCCGGTTGGCTGTGCCGGATATTGCCATCGTCGAGCGGAAGTTCGCGGCCACCGACCCGATCCGGTACCCGGTGGGTACCGTGCTGGCGGTCGTCGAGATCGTGTCGCCCGGCAGCGAGCCACAAGACCGGATGATCAAACCGCAGCTCTACGCAGACACGGGCATTGCCGTGTATTGGCGGTTCGAGCTGGCGCCGAAACCGCACATCATCGTCTCCGAGCTCCGACGTAGCCTGCTCGTCCATACGGTCACCGCCTCAGCTGGCGAGCGGACGGTAATCCCCTGCCCGTTCCCGGTCGACCTCGACCCCGCCGAACTTGCTCGGCAGTAACCGCAGGACCGAGACGCTGGACGTCGGCCGCGTGGAGGATCTGCGCACCCGAGCGGGCCGGGCCCGCTACGGGCCTGATCCCGTAACGCGATGCCCTTTTTGTAGAGCGCCTGCGCGACCAGGAGACGCAGGTCCGGATAATCGGCCAGACCAAATTTTGTTATAATCTCGTTGGAAATTTCGATGCTGTCCGATAAATGGCCGGCCTCGCCGAGCCGAGTCGCTTCCCCGACGCGCTTCATGGCGTAATCTACCTCCGCGCTGACGATGCGGAACTCGCCTCGGGCCGACAGGAGCGCCCGATGCTTGCGAGCAAGCTCGACGATCTCCAGCGGCCTGGGCTGGTGGAACAGCAGCAGATCGTCGAAGGTTGCCAGTGCAGCCTCCACGTCACCTGTGTAGGCCAGGATGACACCCATGCGGAACAGACAACTTGCGACGATCGTCCGGACTTCGGGCCTCGGGTCCTCCCTGAAACGGGCTGTGGCCTCGGTGAATCCGAGCAGCGCATCCCGGGACTGTCCGCTTGTCTCCAGCGCCATACTGTCTTTGCCGGTCCGCGAGGTCGTAGGTCCGCTCCGGGTCCGACCAGTTGAGATGGGTGGGCAGCCGGACCAGGGCCAACGCCTGGCGCAGCGGGAGCCGGGGCAGCCGGTCCGGCACGGTGAACGGCCGGCCGCGCTCGTCCACCACGACCTCGAACCGGGGCAGCGGCGTGATGTCGAGCCGGAAGCCCGCCGCGGCCAATCGACAGCGGGATCTCTCGTCTGCGCTGTTTATCCAGGTCGTGGGCCGGTTCGTGCGCATGTGAGGTGTCGAGGATGAGACCTGCGCTCGCCTGTTCATCCCGTCGATCAACCCACTTCTCGCCTATGCCAAGGACATCGAGAAGACCGTTGACGCAGTCATCGCCGACGAGGAACAGAAAGTCCGCGACCGCCAGAACGACGACGATGGCGGCGGCGGCGGATCTGGTCTACGCGCTGCCACGCCTCTGGCGGGATGGGTCCGAGCCGGTGGGACAGGCCGGCAGTCGGGATCCATGCGATCAGTTCGGGTAACACCGTGGCGGGGATCGGATCGGCGATCCCCGCATCGGCGGCGTAATCACCTACACCGGCGGCCGGGCGTCCCAGCCCGACTCGGCCGGCGGCTCCGAGCCCGGCCCGTGGCCCGGCGCCCAAACTTTCCGTAGCGGCTTGCCGTGCGGGCAGGTCCCCATCTCGGGGATCGGCTCCACAACACCGGTGGAGCCGAGTTGGGCGCCACGGCGGCGCCGGCATTTGCTGCACGCGACAAGTGCCAGCATCGGGACGACCGGGGTCTCGCCGGCTGGGGCCTCATCCATCTCGACCGGTGCTTGCGCCGCCATCGGTGCTACCCCGCTTGTTCCACGCCATTGGATGCGCCTTCCGTGTCTGCTCCGTTACGGATTTAAGGGTAAGCCGATGAGCGTCCGGACGAGGTGGGGCCTGGACGATACGGTGCGTGGCGGCCCCGCTCGCCTTACCTGCGCCGGGCCGCGCGCTACCACCACGGTGCCCCGGCCGATGGTCTGGCCGAGAGCACCGCGGGGCGAACGGCTAGATCAGAAGCGGAGTTCGCCGTTCTCGACACCGTCGACGAACGCGGCCCACTCGGCGTGGGAGAACGACAGCACAGGCCCGTCCGGGTTCTTCGAGTCGCGGACGACCATCCCGCCGTCGTGCACTCCAACTTCCACGCACATGCCCCCGGCGCCGTTGCTGAAGCTGGAACGTCTGCCAGGTGACGGCGGTCGGGTCGAAGTCGGTCAGGTTCGGCTTAGAGCGCCCGGCAATAGGGGCGTGGATCAAGGAACGGGGCTGGGGCACGTAGATCGCGAGGCGAAGGAGGGAGGCACCGGAGGTGTTGGGTGTCGACCGACGACAACGACGCGAGGTGCGTGCCCCAGCCCCGCGACGCCGCGCCCCCTATTGCCGGTCGCTCTTACGGGTGCGATCCTCGGACATGGTGATCCTTTCGGTGGTGGGTGTTGGTGCACGCGCCGG
>NZ_CAUVXG010000070.1:0-12449 GCF_963555885.1 Protofrankia sp. Cr2 | reverse complement strand
CCGGCGCGCGTTCGTGACGGAGCTCCCCGGGTGGCACGGACCGGTCCGGGGAGCTCCGGTCTCAGGTCCCCCGGCGGGGGTTCACGTGGGAGAAGTAGGCGGGCACGACCCGGTAGTCGCCGATCTGGTGATGACGGGCGTGTGCGTCGGCGTCCGCGGCCGTCGGGAAGATCAGTAATGCCCGGTCCGGCTGGCCGTCCGCGTTCAGGGCCACCACCACGTACGGGGTGGCACGGGCCGGCTGGGATTCGCCCGGCGGGGTGGCGTCCATCCCGGCGGACGCGACCAGCCGGCGGACGTAGGTCTTCGGCGACGGTGGTATCACGACGTCCCCCGTTCGTGTGCTGCCTGCGTGGCCGGCCGGTTATCGTGCCGACACGAGTACGACACACCGTGCGGGTGGGGTGACGGCAGGACGTAAAAGATCGCCGCTCCGCAGGGGGGGTTACGGGGGTAACAAACAGTTACCCCCGTACCGGATATCGGGAGGCACACCGCGATGGGTGAGAGCATGGCGGTCCGGCGGTTAGCCGACCGGATCCGGGAACTGCGGCTGGCGACTGGTCTCTCCCAGAAACGACTAGGCGACAAGATCGGTTTTGACCGGGCGTACACCTGCCAGGCCGAGTCCGGCCGGAACGTGCCGTCGGAAAATCTTGTCGCTGCCATCGACACGGCATTGGCCGCAGGCGGGGAACTCCTTAAGCTCCGAGATGAGGCCCGCCGCGAGCAACAGGCACGCCGCTACGGCCTGCGGAAGGCGGCGGACACGGACCGGCGGGAAGTCTTCGAGTTGGCCGCGGCCGGGATCCTCGCGGCGGACACCTACCGGCAGTGGGCGGCAACAGGTCCGGACCCGCTGACCGTCGCCGAAGTCGAGGACCAGGTCGATCAGTATGCGGCGCTGTTCACCACGACCGCGCATGACGTGCTCGCCCCGAAGGTGTTCGACACCTGGCGGCAGGCAGAGGGCCGACTTCGGGAGGCCACCCGCCTGCGCGCCCACCGGCGACTCACCGTCGCCGCGGGCTCCTGCGCCTACATGCTGTCCCGGTTGGGATTCAACATGGGGGACACGACCACGTCGCGACGGTTCCTGACCCTGGCCGGGGACCATGCCGAGGATGCCGAGGAACCGGTGTTGGCCGCGTCCGTCGCCGAGATGGAATCCACGCTGGCGTTCTACGGCGGCCGGTATGAAGAGGCCGTCGCGGTCGCGGTCGCGGCCGCGCAACGATTCCCGCACCCGTACACCGCGGCCCGGCTTGCCGCCTACGAAGCGCGCGCCCACGCCGCACTTGGGGACGACCGGTCAACCCGGGAGGCGCTGACCCGGATGCACCGCGACGCGGCCGGCCTGCGTCCACGGCCGGGCATGTCACCGTTCGGCCCGGACCTGGCCGAGGTGTTCGCCGGCGGCGTACTCGCGCGGGTCGGCGCCGGCGAGGAAGCCGAACCGATCGCACGCGCCGGACTCGCCCAGGCACACGGACTGGGCTTCGAGGATCAGGGCCATGCGCTGCTCAGCCTGGCCGCGGCCCTGGCCAACCGGGACCGGCCGATCCCGGATGAGGCGGCGGCGGTCGCGGGCCGGGCGGTCGCGCTGCTCGCGGACCGGCCGACGTCCAGCGTCGCAGTGAAGGCCCGGGAGGTTGCCGCCGGACTGACACCCTGGCAGAACCTACCGGCGGTGCGGGACTACCGCGACCAGGTCCGCGCGCTGCCCGGACGGCTGGCTGCGCCCATCGGAGGGGCGGCGTGATGCTGACGTACGGCGAACCGGCATCGATCGTCATACCGACCGTGGTCACCGACCGGTTGATCCTGCGTTGCTGGCAACCGGGCGACATCGACCCGTACGCGGCGATGAACACCGATGACGAGACGATGCGCTACCTCAACGGCACGTTCGACCGGGCGGCTACGGCCCGTCTGGTCGACCATCTGATCGGCATGTGGGTGCTCCGTGGCCATGGCATGTGGGCGATTGAGGACAAGGCCACCGGCGAGTTCCTCGGCCGTGCCGGCACCTACTACGCGGACGGCTGGCCCGGGGTCGAGGTCGCCGTGTCGATCCGCCGGGATCGCTGGCGGGAAGGACTCGGCACCGAAGCGATCCGGGCCGCGCTCGCCTTCGGGTTCACCACCCTGGCCGTGGACGAGCTGGTCACCGTCACCGACCAGGGCAACACCGGGATGAACGGCATTGCCCGCAAGCTCGGCATGGTCTTCCGGGACGTCGCCACGGTCGGCCCGTGGCAGGACAACAACGTGTATGCGGTCAGCCGGGCCGACTGGGAGGCCCGCGGCGGCGGGTGAGGCCCGGTGGCGGCGTCGGTCTGGCCGTGCCCTCCGAATACGTCGTCCGTCGTGGCGACGTACGACGTACGACGTTGCGGAAGCTCGACGATCAACTGAGCTGAGGTGCGTTGCTACACCTGGGCGATTTCCGGGCCGCGGAAGCGCCGCAGACGCACCGTGGGGGGTTCGGGGGGCTCGGCCCCCCGGCGACATCGCGGCTGGTAGCAAGCTCGATCGAAGATCAACGAGCATGCGAAACCAGCTCGTGGGCGCGGCAGGGATCGAACCTGCGACCACTCGCTTGTAAGGCGAGCGCTCTCCCGCTGAGCTACGCGCCCCGGGCTCTCGTAAGAGTACGCAACATCGCGCCGTTGTGGGGAACCGGCGTGGGGAACCGGCGTGGGGAACCGGCGTCGCGCGGGCACGTGTTCCCCGCGACGTCCGACGGTGACGTCCACCCGGTCAGGTCGACGAGCCGGTGTCGGCGTTCAGGTCACGGCGCGGCCCAGTACCCGTGCAAGGGCGGCCTCAACCTCGTCGCTGAGATTGGGGGATGCGGCTACGGGCTGCCCAGGTCCGCTCCCCCGCGACACCCGCGGATCGGGAACCGAAAGATCCTCGGCGGCCGAGGCCGGCGAGACCTCCCGGCCGCAGTCCCGGCACGAGACGGCACCCAGGGCCTTGGCCAGGTGCGTGGAGCCGCAGCCAGCGCACCGGTCAAGAATGTCCGACCATCCTGTCACCAGCTGGCACGGCGGACAGAACAGAACCTGTTCACCTTCGACTACCGCCCGTCGCCACGGACTGGATCCGCGCGCGGGATCGGTCTGGCGGATGTGACAACGAAAACACGGCATCGTGCGAGTACTAACTCCCTCGAGGCCTCCGGATGCGCGAAAAACCACAATCGCACACCCTTCGGCCAACTAAGAGCGTCCGACACTAGAGAATTGGATCAAGAAGCGAAGCTGGGGTGCGTGCCCCAGCTCCGTGACGCCGCGTCCCTCTTGCCGGGCGTTCGAGCTCCCTCAAGGCTTCCGGGTGCGCGGAAAACCACAATCGCACACCCTTTGGCCAACCAGCTCCCTCGATGCGGATTACAGGGCCGCGAGCGCCTTGAGATATTCACCATGGTCGCGTGCTTCACCTGGTCCGTTGACAACCGTCCAGCGCACAATGCCGTCCTTGTCGATGACGAAGGTCGCGCGCACGGCGAACCCCTTGCTCTCCTCCAGCACGCCATAACTGCGCGCCACCTCACCGTGCGGCCAGAAGTCGGCGAGAAGCGGAAAGTCATAGCCCTCGCGATCAGCCCACACCTTGTGGGCGTAAGGCGAGTCAACGGAGACCGCCAGTACCTGCACGTCGTCGTTCTGGAACGCGGCAAGGTCGTCACGGACCGCGCACAGCTCGCCCTGGCAGATGCCAGTGAAGGTGAGCGGATAGAACAGGAGCACGACGTTGCGACGCCCACGGAACTCCGAGAGCGTGACCTCCTCGTTGTTCTGATCACGCAGAGTGAAGTCTGGGGCAGCGGTGCCCATCTCTACGGCCACTGGTCAGTCCTTTCGACGGCAGGCGATGTCACGTTGCAGGCGATGTCACGTTGGGAAAGGGCGGTCGGCCACCCGCCCCCAGCATGCCACTTGATCAGCGTTGGCATCCCGTACGGCCAGCCGGACGTCCGCGCCGGCACCGCAATCGTGCGGAACCGATGTGTCCGCAGTCTCGTTTCCCGATGTCGCGACCAGTAACATTTGCCCCGTTGCATCGCTCCGGGGAAAAATCCGCTACCTCGGTCCCGGTCGGCATGCCGGCTATCGGACCGGATGCGGACATGGACGCGGCCCAGACCCCGCCGGATGGAACCAGGCGCGATGACCAACCTTGACCCACCGGGGCACTACTTGTGATCATCTGTGGCCGACCGGCCGGCGGCACTCGGAACAGGGGAACGCAGTGACCGAGCAGACATTCGGTCCGTACGGCCAGTCCGATCGGGGCCACCAGCGAGACGGGCCTCAGCGCGTGGACGGGTACGGCCAGCCCCGGTACCCGGATCCAGCGGACAAGGGATCCGGGTTCGACCGTCAGCCAGCCCGTCTGCCACAGGCCCACGCGCCTGAGTCGGGCCAACGTCAGCCCGGCCAGGGTCAGCCCAGCCGCGCATACCCAGCCTCGGCAACAGCCGTCACCAGCGGCTACCCGCAGCCGACAGACGCCGGCATCCAGGGCAAGCGCCGCAACCCCTTCGCCGCCGGATTCGGCCTGCCTCTGATCACTCTTGGGATATACAGCATCATCTGGATCTATAAGACCAACAAGGAACTCAGTGAGTACGATCGACGAATCGTGGTCGATCCGACCCTCTCAGTACTCGCGGTGACGCTTGGCGTACTCCTGATCGTTCCACCGCTCGTCGCCGTGTGGCGGTTGTGCGCGCGCACACGCCAGGCACAGCAGTCGGCCGGCCTGGCTCCGCTGCGAACCGGGGTCGCGTTCATGATCTTTCTTCTCGGTTTCGGACCGCTGAATCTCCAACTTGAGATCAACCGCATCTGGGACCGGTACCCGAGCGCGGTCGAAGGGCAGCAGGTGCCCCTGCCCGGCTGACCCGCCCCACCGCGCTGCGCGCTGCCCCGGTCAAAACCCCCTCCGGCCCTGGTCGCCACCGGACCCAGCTGGCGACCAGGGACCCAGGAAGCCCTACCGGTGCCGGACCCGCTGGGACTTCGGTGCGGCCAGGCGCATTCCAGCCCATTCCGCGGCGACGCTCACGGTGCTTGTCTGCACCAGGCCGACAGTCGGCACCGCCTCCAGGACGTCGCTGGGTTCAACATGCCCCGGTCTGCCGGCCTTCGGTGTCAGAAGCCAGATCACCCCAGCCTCGGACAGCTGGCGGCGCGCGTCGATGAGAGCCTCCACAAGGTCGCCGTCGTCGTCCCGCCACCACAGCAGTACGACGTCGACAACATCGTCAGAATCCTCCGGGACGAGTTCCGTTCCGCTGGCAGAGGTGACAGCACCTAGAAGATCATGGGCGATGTCATCGTCTTCGTTGAGCGACTGAACCAGTACCCCTGGCGTGATACCCAGACGTTCCGCACGCCGCTGACCCTCGGCGTTCGCCGCGGTCGGACTCACCCTCAACAACCTCCTGCTCGTGTCAGCCGCACACGGACACGCTGTCCGCATGCAACGGCCGGGCTGCACGGTGGCCTTGCGATCCACCTACTGCCCGCACGCCGTGGACCTAGTCCACCGGAGCACCCCCGGGCAGCGCAAGTGCCACGCCGGTAGTTGTGGACAAAGGTGTCGCTCTCACCGTCTCATCCGCACAGAAACGAGAGCCGAACTGTGCGCTCGGGATTGTCCACGTTGAGATCAACCAGTGCGATCGACTGCCATGTACCGAGTAGCAGGCCACCATCGAGGACCGGAACGGTCAACGACGGTGCGATCAGTGCAGGCAGGACGTGTGACCGTCCGTGACCTTTTGAGCCGTGGGCATGCCGCCATCCGCGATCGGTGGGCAGTAGGTCCGCGAGCGCGGCGAGAAGATCCGCGTCGCTGCCCGAACCGAGCTCAAGCACGGCAAGTCCGGCGGTCGCATGGGGGACGAACACGGACAGCAACCCGTCTCCGCGACCAGCGACGAACCGCCGCGCAGCAGCGGTGAGATCACAAACACATTCCCCGTCGCCGGTGTGCACCGACACCGTCGTCGTCTCCATCGACCGCCCTTCGTGGTCACCTGCAACCGTTCGCCCGCACCGTCGACTGTCCCAACCGCTGTCCCAACCGCTGTCTCCAACCGTTCCACAAGCCGAGCACACCGGCGACACGACCCCGACAGATCGGCGGCGGCGATGCGGGCGGGGCCGGTCCGGCGGGCTGACGCCGCTTCGGCCGACCCTCATCCCGACCGCCGACCCTCATCCCGACCGACAGGCGACGAGGGGGGGAGCGTGACGAGACCGCCCACACAGAGCACGATGGAAGGGGACCTACTCGCGACCAAACATGCGGACAACAACCAAGCGACGGCAGGGAGAACGCGTGGCGAAGGACAGCGGCAGGAGGTTCTCGGTCATCACCGACGGGCTTCCCAGCCAGTTGCCGGACATCGACCCGTCCGAAACCAGCGAATGGCTGGAGTCCCTGGATGCGGTGATCGACGAGCAGGGCCGTGGCCGGGCACGATTCCTCATGCTCAAACTGCTGGAGCGGGCCCGAGAGAAGGCCGTCGGTGTGCCCGGGCTCACCAGCACTGACTACATCAACACCATTCCACCGGAGCAGGAACCGTGGTTCCCGGGCGACGAACACATCGAACGGCGCATACGCGCATATATTCGATGGAACGCGGCGATCATGGTGAGCCGGGCAAATCGACCGGAATACGGCGTTGGCGGCCATATCGCCACGTATGCCTCCAGCGCCGCGCTCTACGAGGTCGGATTCAACCACTTCTTCCGCGGCAAGGACAAGCTGACCGCGGGGCCCGGCGGCGACTCTGGCGACCAGATCTTCGTCCAGGGCCATGCCTCCCCGGGAATCTACGCCAGAGCCTTTCTCGAGGGCCGCCTGACCGCCGGAGCGCTTGATGCGTTCCGCCGGGAGGGTGCGGCGGGTGGACTTCCGTCATACCCGCACCCACGCCTGATGCCCGACTTCTGGGAGTTCCCGACCGTCTCGATGGGCCTCGGGCCGATCCATGCCATCTATCAGGCCCGATTCAACCGGTACCTGCTGAACCGGCGGATCAAGGATACGTCGCGCAGCCGGGTATGGGCCTTCCTGGGTGACGGCGAGATGGACGAGCCCGAGTCGATCGGTGCCCTCGGGATCGCTGCCCGGGAGGAACTCGACAATCTGATCTTCGTCGTGAACTGCAACCTGCAGCGCCTCGACGGCCCGGTGCGCGGCAACGGCAAAATCATGCAGGAATTGGAGTCACTGTTCCGCGGCGCCGGCTGGAACGTCATCAAGGTGGTCTGGGGCCGCGACTGGGACCCGCTACTCGCCCAGGATACCGACGGAGTCCTGGTGCACCGGATGAACACGACGCCGGACGGCCAGTTCCAGACCTACACGACGTCGTCCGGAGCCTATATCCGGGAACACTTCTTCGGCGCGGACGCACGCCTGCGCCGCATGGTCAAGGACCTCTCCGACGACGACCTGCGCAAGCTTTCCCGTGGCGGTCACGACTACCACAAGCTCTATGCCGCCTACAAGGCCGCAACCGAGCATACCGGCCAGCCCACGGTCATCCTCGCCCACACCATCAAGGGCTGGACGCTGGGCAAGGACTTCGAGGCCCGCAATGCCACGCACCAGATGAAGAAACTCAGCAAGGGAGAACTGAAGGAGTTTCGCGACCGTCTCTATCTGGAGATTCCCGACGCCGAGCTGGAGGCGGACCTGCCGCCGTATTTCCATCCCGGCCCGGATTCGGACGAAATCCAGTACATGCAGGAACGGCGGGCCACTCTGGACGGCTCGCTGCCCAGGCGGGTCGTACGGACGCGCCCCCTTCCCCAGCCGCCGAAGTCGATCTTCGATGACCTGCGGCGCGGCTCGGGTAAACAACCGGTGGCGACGACCATGGCCTTCGTCCGCCTTCTCAAGGATCTGATAAAGACAAAGGAAATAGGCGCCCGATTCGTTCCGGTAATTCCGGACGAAGCCCGAACCTTCGGCATGGACGCCATGTTCCCGACCGCGAAGATATACTCACCGCACGGGCAGCGTTACGAGGCCGTCGACCGCGACCTGCTGCTCTCCTACCAGGAGTCCGAATCCGGCCAGATGCTGCACGAGGGCATCAACGAAGCCGGCTCGATGGGCTCGGTCATCGCCGCGGGCACCGCGTATGCCACGCACGGGGTCCATATGATTCCGGTGTACGTCTTCTACTCGATGTTCGGATTCCAGCGGACCGGCGACCAGATGTGGGCGTTCGGAGACCAGCTCGGCCGCGGTTTCCTGCTTGGTGCCACCGCCGGGCGAACCACTCTCAACGGCGAGGGGCTCCAGCACCAGGACGGCCATTCGCTGCTGCTCGCGTCGACGAACCCGGCCTGCGTGGCCTACGACCCGGCATTCGCCTTCGAGGTATCACACATCGTCCGCGACGGCCTCGACCGGATGTACGGCGAGCGCGACGAGAACGTCTTCTATTACATGACCGTCTACAACGAGCCTTTCCCGCAGCCAGCCGAGCCGGCCGGAATCGACCCGGCACAGATTCTCGCCGGGATGTACCTGTTCCGACCGTTCACCCAAACAGGGTTGGCCGCCCGATCGCCGGTGGACCTCGGGTCGGGAACCGTGCCCAACCGCGCGCAGCTGCTGGCGAGCGGCACCGGGATGCGGTGGGCGTTGGACGCGCAGGAGCTGCTCGCGAACGACTTCGGCGTGGAAACGGACGTGTGGTCGGTGACCTCCTGGAACGAACTGCGCCGGGAGGCTCTCGCCTGCGAGGAGCACAACCTGCTGAATCCGGATTCGGTGGAGCGCCGTCCGTATGTGACCCGAATCCTGGAAGGGGCACCTGGGCCGGTGATCACGGTCAGTGACTGGATGCGGGCGGTCCCCGACCAGATCTCGCGGTGGATTCCCCAGGACTACAGCTCGCTGGGCACGGACGGATACGGCCGTTCCGACACCCGGGCGGCACTGCGTCGCCACTTCCACGTGGACGCCCAGTCGATCACGGTGGCGACCCTGGAGGCGCTGGCCCGCCACGGCGCGGTCAAGACGGCCGTCGTCGAGGATGCGATCCGTCGTTACGGGCTGCGCGAGTAGGACCCCACAGGGCCGGCCGCATGCCCGCCTGAGGTGACTGCCGGCATCCCGGTACCGGGATGCCGGCAGCAGGCCCTGTCGCGACCCCCGTGCTGGTGGCCTACCGGCCGAGGGATCCGTGCATCTCCCAGACCAGAATCTCCGCCGGCCCGGCCGGGGCACTGACCGTGAGCCCGTCGCAGCCTCGGATTCGAGCTGCGTCACCACCTGCAAGATCGCCGGCGGTCTCCAAGGTGACCGTGCCGCGGGTGACGAACAGATGCACCCAGGGCGCGGACGGCAGCTGCACGCAGCCGGACCCGGGCAGCCGCGCACCGTGCAGGACAGCATTGTTCTGCCGAATGCCAACTGCCGCCTGCGAGCCGACTCCGCCCGCGATCGCCACCAGGCTGCCAGTCGCGAGGGCGTCGGTCACGTCGATCTGAGCATAACCAGGGGTGATACCCGACGTGTCCGGAATCACCCACATCTGGATAAAATGAACCGTACCGGGATCTCCTGGAAAGGATTGGTGCACCCCGGAGCACGGTGCCGCGTTCATCTCTGCATGCATGATCCCGGTACCCGCGCTCATCCGCTGAACAACCCCGGGACGGATCACGCCACTGATCCCAGTGGAATCGGTGTGCACAAGCTCACCCGCAAGGACCCAGGTCACGATCTCCATGTCCCGGTGCGGGTGGGTGTCAAAGCCGCCACCAGGAGCGACACGGTCGTCGTTGCTGACCAGCAGCAGGCCGAAATGGGTATTGGCGGGATCATAGTGGCGACCGAACGCGAACGAGTGGCGCGAGTCCAGCCACGGGTTTCGGGTCACGGCCCGGCTGTCGGAGCGCCTCACGGCAATCGCCGTTCCTCGCGACGTCGAGATATCAGTCACAGTCCCACCCTTCGCCTTTCCTGTTACCCACGCGCCCCTGTCCGCTACCATCGGTGCGGCTACGATCAGCGGGCGAGTTGTCGTAGAGTGCGTACGACGCACATCCGGCCAGACCCACAGCCGGCCAGACCATGGTCCAACGTAATCGCCCTCACCTCGCGGCCGGGACGGTCCCGACCAGCAGGTTCCAAAGGCCTCCCACGACGCGAGAAGTATGCCCATGAGGTCACTTCACGCTCGGATGTGCCCCATTGATCGCACCGTCTGCGGCCTCACAGCCCCGGGCGGCCGCCACCCAGACGAAAGAGCTATGATCTCGTCATCTTTGCCCCTACCAACACCCTCGGGGCCATTGGCCAGATGGCCCCGACGCACCGCGAGTGCCTCGCGAGGAGGCGATGTGACGGCTGCCGACAGCACGGCGGAACAGAGGTCATCGGTCGTCAGCTACATGACTATCGCTCGGTGTTACCGCATGAATGCGAGGCCGTGAGGTGGCGCGCATCGTACTGGGGAAACAGCCATGATTCTGCGGTCACGGCGGATCGACCGGCTGGAGGATCACCCCAACCTGCGTGGTATTCTGACGATCCTCACACAGCTGGTACACGCCAGCGACGCGGAACTCGGCCAACTCGCGTCGGCTTGGCGCAACACGCCACAGCTCGCAGTCGCGCGGGACAAGGCGCTGTCGCCGGATGCCCCGCTGGTTGTCGAGGTTCTCGCCGCCTTCGACGCGCTCTCGGCCATCTACGCCGACGACCTCGCGGGCATCGACGACTATGTGACGGTTGATCCCGGCATCACCGCGACCGCCCTCAAGGCGGTGCGGGACGCGGTCGCCGCCGCCTACGCCAAACCGATTCTCGCCCGGTCGGAGTACTCGGCGTTGATGCGACCGTGGCGTGCGGTCTATCCCCGCGGCCGAGGACACGAGCCGGACCTCGGCCCCTTCGGCTCCGAGGTCAAACGGGTCCTCGCGGCGCTACCGGTACTGGCACGCCGCTGCCACGACGCCGACAGCCTGCGGGTCTACGACGGTCTGCTCGTCACCGCACTGACCCGGGATGAGATCGAGCATCGGGACGCTATGGAAACGGCGTTCAACAGCGCGGTACGCACCGGCCGCCGTCGCGTCTGGACCCTGGTTCGGCGTAGCGCAGCCGAGGGGTTCTGGCGTCTGTGCCCGTCCTGCCGCAAAATGATCAATCTTGAGGATGTCGACGCGGACCAGCGTGTCATGGAGCTGTGCGCGGATCTCGCCTGCGCGCTGCTTGTCCAGGACATCCTCGACCCCGATACAGCGGCCAACCTGACAGCCCCGCTGCACACGCTTGTCCCGCTCCAGAACCGCCACGGGGGCGAGGGGCGACAGACCGGTCGAGATCTTCCCCCCGAAAGATCATCAGATGAGCGGCGTTCGTAGCAAGCCTCAGCTGGACTTAGAGCGCCCGGCAATAGGGGACGCGGCGTCGCGATTGCCGGGCGCTCTAAGTGGTCGGCGCCGGCACCCATGTCGACGCCGGGCGTGCCTGCACCGGAGTGCACGGCCGCCTAGGCATGATCCTGGTGGTTACGAGGGCGGCGGATACCCCGATGGCGACACCCGCCAACACGTCGCTCGGGTAATGGACACCGACGTAGACCCGCGAGAACGCCACGGCTGTCGCGAGGATCCCGACCGGGATAGCCGCGACGGGTGCATCCATCGCGACCGCGGTCGCGAAGGCGGCCGCGGATGCGGCGTGCCCGGAGGGAAACGAGAACGTTGTGAGGTCCCGACGGAGTCGGCGACGCAGCGGTATGCCGGCACGATCAGGACGGTCTCGGCGGAATACCACTTTGGCCGGCCCGTTCGCGGTCGCGCTGGCAAGCCCCAGGGCCATCACGCCCCGCACCGCCCCTCGCCTGCGCCGTCCCCTGCTGACGCCGAGAGCCAGCGCTGTCCCCCACCACAGCAGACCGTGGTCGCCGGCCCGGGACAGGCCCGGCAGAATCGGGTCGAGGAGCGGACGCGCACCGGCAAGACGAGCGAAGACGGCCCGGTCCACAGCGGAAACGACCGAAACCAGCAGCCGTGCCCCATCGACGATCAGTGCTCTTCGGATGGCGAGACTCCGCGAATGGCAGATCGCGTCACGCGGTCACATCAGGTCGGCGCGCCAGGTCGGGCACGTCAGGTGGTGCGGCCACGCGGCGTCGGCAGGGCCGTCTGGTGGCGCGTCACGACCGCCGCGGCCGCGGTGCTCACCAGGCTCGGAAGCCCCCGCCTCGGTTCGATGGTTCCCCCCGTCGGCAGGATCTCCCCGGTGTCGTCAAACAAGATCACACCATTGCACAGCAGGCTCCATCCCTGGTCGCAGTGTCGGATCGTGACCCGTGCCGCATCCCGGTCGGAACCGGCGGCGGGCGGGCAGGGCGGGGAGTGAGGACAGCCCGCCGGGCCGGGTAGGTG
>NZ_CAUVXG010000069.1:0-21841 GCF_963555885.1 Protofrankia sp. Cr2 | reverse complement strand
GCTCCTTGATCCACGCCCCTATTACCGGGCGCTCTTAGAGGTCGTGAGAGCCGTGTGAGAAAGATCACTCATATGGACCGAACCCGTGTCGACCGGTGACCGGTCGACACGGGCCTCGCCAGCTACAACCGCTGGAAGGTCAGACCAGGACGCATCCCGACCCGCAGCGACCGGATCAGTGGAAGGAGTCGCCGCAGGCGCAGGAACCCGCCGCGTTGGGGTTGTCGATCGTGAAGCCCTGCTTCTCGATCGTGTCGACGAAGTCGATCGTCGCGCCACCGAGATACGGGGTACTCATCCGGTCGACCGCGACCTTGACGCCTGAGAAGTCCAGGACGGTGTCGCCGTCGAGCTGACGCTCGTCGAAGAAGAGCTGGTAGCGCATGCCGGAGCAGCCGCCGGGCTGCACGGCGATCCGCAGCTGGAGGTCGTCACGACCTTCCTGCTCAAGCAGGTTCTTCACCTTGCTCGCGGCCACGTCGGTCAGGATGACGGTGTTCGGCCCGGTCGCTGTGTCCGTGCCGGTCACGGTTTCAGTCGTCGCGTCCTGGACGGTCATGGAGACTGCTCCCTAGGTTCCCTTGGGGCCCGCGCCTGCGCGAAAGCATTCATGATCGCGCATCCGAAGGCCAGTCGAGCCCTTGTTGTCAGGTGTGGCCGGTATTGGTCTACCCACATTGCGTGTGCACTCTGTGTGCAACCGCGCGAGATGTCTGTACATATCGCCATTCATACGAATGTCGCCGTTCATGCCATCGCGGCGGTAGCCGTCATCCACAACACCTACCTGCAACACCGCATGCCGCGATCGCCTTCCCATCGTACGCAGGACCTCCGCGGACGACCAAGCACAGCATGGGGGGCTGTGATCGTGAACTCCTCCGATCGACGGCTGCACGTGCGTGCCCAGCGAGTTAGAGTCGTGTCGACCATTCGTCCACGAGAAGGCTGCCAGACCACCTCCAGGTGGCCGGCGGGCGCACAATCATGACTCAGGTTGCGCACCCGGAGGCCCCGAGCGAGCCGGTCGGCCGGTCGACCGGAGGAGCGAGCATGACGATCAATCCCGCGCTCGACCGTGCCGCCATCACGCCGCTGCCCGGTTCTCCGGCCACCGCGCCAGCACAACGCCCACCGAATCCTCTTACGCTGCTACTACTGGGGCGCGGCGTCGATCCCGACAGCGAGCGTGGGGTCGACTGCCCTGGTGCGCTGCCACCCGCATCCGATCCGAACCTGGTCGAGCGCGCTGCCGCGGCCCGGGCGGCGCTCGGCGCCTCCGTCTTCGTACTCGGGCACCACTACCAGCGGGACGAGGTCATCGCCTTCGCCGACGTAACCGGCGACTCATTCAGGCTCGCTCAGCAGGCCGCCGGCCGCCCCGAAGCCGGCCACATCGTCTTCTGCGGCGTGCACTTCATGGCCGAAAGCGCCGACATCCTCACCGGCGACCACCAGCAGGTGATCCTTCCCGACCTCGCCGCCGGCTGCTCCATGGCGGACATGGCCGCGCTCGAACAGGTCGAGCAGGCATGGGAGACCCTGGCCGACGCCGGGCTCGCCGAAGGCACCGTCCCGGTCAGCTACATGAACTCCTCAGCCGCGATCAAGGCGTTCACCGGGCGGCATGGCGGCACGATCTGCACATCGTCCAATGCCCGGAGGGCACTTGAGTGGGCGTTCGGGCCGCAGCGCCGCGGCGAGCGGGTACTGTTCCTACCCGACCAGCATCTGGGCCGCAACACGGCGGTGCTGGAGATGGGCATGTCACTTGAGGACTGCGTGGTCTACAACCCGCACCGCCCGCGTGGCGGCGTTGTGGCGGGCCGGTTGCGCGACGCGCGGATGATCCTGTGGCGGGGCCACTGCTCGGTACACGGCCGGTTCAGTCGCGCCTGCGTGGACGAGGTCCGCGCCCGCATACCCGGCGTCACCGTGCTGGCCCATCCGGAGTGCCAGTATGAGGTCGTCACCGCTGCGGACATGATCGGCTCGACGGAGTACATCATCAAAGTCGTCGACGAGGCGCCGCCGGGCAGCGCGTTCGCCGTGGGCACCGAGCTGAACCTGGTGCAACGACTCGCGAACCGGCATCCCGACAAGACCGTCGCCTTCCTGGACCGTACGGTGTGCTATTGCTCGACGATGAACCGTATTGATCTGCCCCACCTCGTGTGGGCGCTCGAGTCCCTCGCGCGCGGCGAGACGGTCAACCGCATCACGGTCGATCCCGATGTCGCGACACATGCCCGGAAGGCCCTTGACCAGATGCTGGCACTCCCCTGATGGCCCTGTTGAAACGACGTGCACGCACCCCGGACGCACCCGCCGGCCCGACCAGCGACGAGCCGACCGAGGCGGGCGCCCCCGTCGGTCGTGAGAACGGGTCGGGTAAGGGACGCCCCACCCCGAAGCGCAGCGACGCCCGCGCGGCACGCACCCGCGGCGGCAGCGCCCTGGCGACCTCGGGGTCGCGTAAGGATGCCCGGGCGAGCTCCCGCGGCGAGCGGCGCCGCCAGTCCCAGGAGTACCGGACGGCGATGATGTCGGGGGATGTCAGTAAGCTGCCCCCGCGCGAGCGTGCCCCCGAGCGCGTACTGGCCCGGGACTTCGTCGACGCCCGCCGCAATGTGGGACCGTTCTTCCTCGCCGCCGCCGCGCTGTACTTCGTCGGCGGGCTCGTCCCCAACGAGTACATCCGACTCATCGCCACCTATCTGATGCTGCTGGGCATCCTCGCCGTGGCCGTCGACTCGATCGTGCTGTCCCGCCAGGTCAGCCGCAAGGTCGCCGAGAAGTATCCGGACTCGTCGGTCAAAGTGCGCGCGTACAGCATCCAACGCGCCCTGCTACCGGCCCGCTGGCGGATGCCGCGGCCCCGGGTCACCCGCGCCGGCAACAGCCGCTGACCCGGCCGGAGCCGCCCGGGCGACAGATCGTGCTCAGACCGGAAACATCGCGGATGAAAAGCGACAAAAAGGTCGACTACCTCTGAAAAACCTCGTAGTACGACTCTTCGGTACGTTACGCTGTTCGGACGGATGCCGGTCCTGACCGGCGACGACCGGACCGCATCGTCCTGGCGGCGTGGGCGGTGGCCGCTTTGCGGCCCTGTCCAGGGGGAGGGCGACGCCCCTTATCGAGGGGTAGTACGTGAAACGCACAACCGCATATGTGCTCACCGCGGTCGCCTTCTGCTTTCTGGCCGCGTGCGAGCCGAATCTTGCCTCCAGCAACCCGGCGGCGACATCGAGCGCGTCCAGTGTGGCCGGGCCGGCGGCTGGAACATCACCGTCGGCTACCCCAGCCACACCGACGACAGCCGTTGGCGCATCCACGGCTGTTCCGCCGCCCGGCACAACATCATCCAGTTCAGGGCCATCCAGTTCAGGCGTGGCCGTGCCGGCACCGAACGCCGACGGCTTTGCCACTGGCACGACCGGTGGTGCAGCCGGAGCCACGGTGTCTGTCACGACAGCAGCGGACCTCGCCACGTACGCCGGTGCGAACCAACCGTACGTACTCAAGGTCACCGGAGTGATCACACTCACCGGTCAGATCAAGGTCTCTTCGAACAAGACAATCGTCGGCGCTGCGAAGGGTGCCGGTCTCACCGGTGGCGGCCTGAACATCCGCAACGTGAACAACGTGATCGTGCGCAACCTGACCATCAGCATGGCAACCGGTACCGATGCGATCAGCGTCTACGGCTCGCACCATGTGTGGATCACTCAGAACGACCTCTCCAGCGACATGACGCACGGCAAGGACTACTACGATGGTCTGCTCGACATCACGAAGGCTTCCGATCTCGTCACCGTGTCGTGGAACCGGTTTCACGACCACTACAAGGTGATGCTCATCGGCGCGAGTGACGACGACAGCGCCGACCGGGGCAAGCTGCGTGTCACTGTCCATCACAACTTGTTCACCAACGTGAATTCACGGCTGCCGAGCCTGCGCTTCGGCACCGGCCACGTCTACGACAACGTGTTCCAGACAGCTGACACCGCCGTCAACTCGCGGATGGGCGCGGTGGTTCTCCTTGAGGCCAACGTCTTCCGCGGCGTTGCCACGCCAGTGATCACAACCGGCTACAGCACGGAGGACGGGTCTGCCGTCCTGTCGTCCGACCACCCGAACGACTTCGGTGCAGCCGCACCGGCCGAACGCACCGCCAGCAGTTCCACTGTTCAACTGCCATATGCCTACCTGGCCGAACCGGCGGCGACCATCGCCGCATCCGTGCCGGCAGGCGCCGGACCACGCTGACCTGCTCGCCGCGCCGGGTTCCCGGCACGGGGCCGGGGCATTCGGGCACAAACCGAACCTCGGCCCTGCGCGGCGAATCATAGGGTGGTTGCGTGGAGCATCGACGACTGGGACGCAGTGGACTGAGCGTCAGTGAAATCGCGTACGGCAACTGGCTCACCCATGGTGATCAGATCGAGCGGGATCAGGCGTTCTCGTGCGTACGCGCCGCCCTCGACAGCGGGATCACGACCTTCGACACCGCCGACGTGTACGCGGGCACGAAGGCCGAGGTCGTGCTGGGTGAGGCGCTGGCCGGGATACGCCGCGAATCCTACGAGCTGTGCACCAAGGTGTTCTGGCCGACCGGACCCGGCCCGAACGATCGCGGTCTGGGTCGCAAACACCTCATCGAGTCCTGCCACGCCTCGCTGCGGCGGCTGCGCACCGACCATCTCGATCTCTACCAGGCGCACCGCTACGACCCGACCGTGCCGTTGGAGGAGACCCTACGGGCCTTCGACGACCTGGTGCGGGCCGGCAAGGTGCTCTACGTCGGTGTCTCGGAGTGGAGCGCCGCGCAGATCTCCGACGCGGTACGGATCGCCGCGCAGGCCGGTTACGACCAGATCATCTCCAACCAGCCGCAGTACTCGATGCTGTGGCGGACGATCGAGGCCGATGTCATCCCGACGTCCCGCGCCGCCGGCATCGCCCAGATCGTCTGGTCACCGGTGGCGCAGGGTGTACTCACCGGCAAGTACCTGCCGGGGGCGCCGCTGCCCGACGACACCCGCGCAACCAGTGGTTCCGGCTCGGGTGCCATCCGACGCCTGTTGCGGGACGAGGTTCTCGCCCGGGTCCAGGACCTGCTACCCGTCGCTGCCGACGTCGGCCTGTCCCCGGCACAGCTGGCAGTCGCCTGGGTGCTCCAGAATGACAATGTGGCATCGGCGATCATCGGAGCCTCGCGGCCGGAGCAGGTCCACGAGAACGTCAAGGCGTCGGGAGTGACGTTGGACCCGGAGATCCTGGCCCGGATCGACGCGGTGCTCGACGATGTGGTCGTGACCGACCCGGATGCCGTGTGACCGGCTAGTCCACGGAACGAAGGCTCATCGGGCCGTAGACCTTGCGGCCGGCCTCTTCCAGCACCACCTGCTGGACGCCGGCCTCCAGCAGCTCCCGCCAGGTCTCCCCCAACCAGGTCTCGGCGTCGCTCTGGGTCGGGAACGACTCCGACGAGGAGGCACCCGCAGGCGCGACCGCGACCGCGACACCGTCCTCGGCCTCGAAACGCCACATCCAGCTCACCGCAGGGCACCCCTCTGTCGTTCCGTCCATGTCGTCCTCCCGCCAGGGTCATCTTCTCTGGATGGGCAGGCTCCATCCAACACGGTCAGCACTCCAGCGGCCCGTCCCGGCCACCCTCCCGGCCCGTGTTAGAGGGCGACGCAACCGAACTTGCGTTCCGCTTGGTCAAGCGCCAAGATGGCGCCATGCCCAGCGTGCAGATCAAGGACGTTCCGGAGGCGACCCACGCGGTCCTGCGACGCCGCGCCGCCGTCGCACACCAGTCGCTCCAGGAATACCTGCTCGTCCGCCTGATCGAGGAGGCGGGCACACCCACCCTCGACGAGGTGCTCGACCGTGCCGGTGGTCGAGCTGGCGGCTCCGCGCCGTTCGAATCCGTGGCTCGCGCCCTTCAGGAAGACCGTGCTGGTCGTTGACGCCAGCGTGATCATCACCGCACTCGGCGACGACGGGCCGGACGGCGATCGAGCTCGCGATCGGCTGCGCGGGCAACAGCTGACCGCGCCGGAACTCATCGACCTTGAGGTAGTCTCCGTCCTTCGCCGCCTTCGGGCCGGCGGGCACCTCGACACGCGCCGGGCGGAACTAGCGCTGACCGATCTGATCGACCTGCCGCTGCGGCGTGAGCCCCATCGCCGACTGCTGTCCCGATGTTGGGAACTGAGGGAAAACCTCACCAGCTACGACGCGGCCTACGTCGCACTCGCCGAAGTACTCGGGGTCGCCGTTCTCACGACCGACAAGCGGCTCGCCCGGGCCCCGGGCATCCGATGCCCCGTCGAGGTCCTGTCCTGATCTCCGGTAAGAGCGCCCGGCAACAGGGGCGTGACCGGTCGTACACCCTGAGCCTATCCATTTCGCCGGGGAGCACCGGCGTGCGAAAGTCGTGAACCGCCGGTCGGTGGTCTCCGGCCGGCGCCCGTACGATCCGGCGGACGGGCGGACGGGCGGACGGGTCGAAACAATGAAGGGAAGCCGTGTTCACAGCTTCATATGGCGTCATGCCAACGTTCTCCGGGACGACAACGGTCACCGGGACGACAGTGCTCGCCGAAACCGTCGGGTCGACCAAGGCGCCGATGGAGTGGTGGGCGGTCGGCCTGGTCACGATCGGCGCGATCCTGCTGCTCGGACTCGTCATCACCATCATGACGTTGGTCGACCGCAAGCACCACCCCCACCCCCGCGCCGAGCCGCAGGAGCCGCCGGCGTGAGAACGTCACCCGCGTGCGGCTGAGACTGCTCGGCACCGGATCGGCCGACGGCTGGCCCAATCCGTGGTGTGAATGCGCGTCGTGCCGCTGGGCGCGGGAACACGAGGTACGCACCCAGACCGCGGTCCTCCTCGATGAGGTCATGCTCATCGACTGCGGGCCGGACGTGCCGCGGGCCGCCACCCGTTTCGGGGTGCGGCTCGCAGACGTGCGGCACCTGCTGTTCAGCCACGCCCACCCCGACCACACCGGGCCCGCGGCGCTGATGTGGCGGGCGTGGACAACCGTGGCCGACCAGCCGCTGGACGTCGTCGGGCCACCGGCCTGTCTGGACGCCTGCCGCGCCTTCGTGGGCCCGTGGGACGGCACGGATGTCGATATGGATGTCGATCAGGTCGCCGGTGACCCGGCCGGGTCTGGTGGCTCAGGTGGATCTGGACCGCTTCGGTTCCACCCGGCGTTCGCGGGCGACGTGCTGACACTCGGTGGCTTCGAGGTCCGGCCGGTGGCCGCCAACCACGGGGACGCGGTCATCGGGCCGGCAGTGCTCTACGACGTGACCACACCGGACGGCGGACGGCTGCTCTACGCGTGTGACACCGGCGCGCCGCTGCCGCGCCAGACCCTGGAGGCACTCACCGGTCGGGCGTTCGACGTGGTGCTGATGGAGGAGAACAACGGTGACCGCCCGGGGTTCGGTGATCACCTGGACCTGCCCGGCTTCGCGAACGTCCTCGCGCAGTTGCGGCAACGCGACGCGGTGGTCGACACGACCCGGGTCGTCGCCGTCCACCTGAGTCACCGCAACCCGCCCGGGGATGCGCTCGCCCAGCGGTTGGCGTTCATGGGCGCGCAGGTGTACCCCGACGGGACCGTGCTCGACATCACGCCGGCCACCGCGCCTGCCGGCGCGCCGGCCACTGCACCGGATCCGGACCCGGCCGTTGCGTTCCGCGGAACGCGGCGAACACGTCCTGACCAGAACGCGGTACGGCCGGGGCCGCTGCCCATGCCGTACCGCGTCCTGGTCACCGGGGGTGCCCGGTCCGGCAAATCCGTGACAGCCGAGCAACGCCTGGCCGCCTGGCCGGGTGTTGTGTACGCGGCCACGGCGGGGCCGGTCACCCCCGGCGACGCCGAGTGGGCGGCACGGGTGCACGCCCACGCCGCGCGCCGGCCGTCGCACTGGACGACGGTGGAGACCACCGATCTAGTGCCCCTGCTGCGCGTCGAGGGCTCACCCCTGCTCGTCGACTGCCTCACGCTGTGGCTGACCGCCCATCTCGACGGGGACTGGCCGGCCCGCGTCGACGAACTGGTCACCGCCTGGCGCACCACCCGCCGCCATGTGGTCGCGGTGACCAACGAGGTCGGCTCGGGCATCGTGCCGGCGACCGTGGTGGGACGCCGATTCCGCGACGCACTCGGGCGCCTGAACGCCGCCATCGCGGCCGAGTCCGACGAAGTCTGGCACGTTGTTGCCGGCATCCCCACCCGCCTGCGCTGACCCGTGCTCCAGCACCTGCCGTGATCTGCGGATCGGCCTGGAAGAATGAAGGAGTTCGAAGAAACATGCGGGCGAACGTGCGGGAGGTTGTGGGCTTGAACGATCACGAGGTGCCGTCGCTGCGCAGGCAGGTCGAGGCCGCCGTCTCCGGCGCGATCGACCGGGCGCTGCCCGAGCTCGCGGGGGCGGACCCGGTGGTCCGCCACTCCGAGCACGCGGACTTCCAGTCCAACGCCGCGCTCGCGCTGGCCAAACGCGCCCGCCGCAAGCCCGCCGACCTGGCCGCGTCCGTGGCCGATACCCTGCGCCGCGACACCGAAGGCGAGGCCGAAGCCGGGACCGGTGCCCTGGTGGCTGCCGTCACCGTCTCCGGACCGGGATTCGTCAACCTGGTCATGTCCGACACCGCGCTCTGGCGAGCGGTGGCGGCACGGCTGGCAAGCCGTCACCTCGGGGTCGGTACACCGCAGCAGGGCCGCCGCACGGTCATCGACTACTCCGGTCCGAACATCGCCAAGGAGATGCACGTCGGTCACCTCCGGACGACGATCATCGGTGACTGTCTGTCCCGCGTGCTCGCCTTCCTCGGCGCGGATGTGCTCCGCCAGAACCATCTCGGCGACTGGGGCACCCAGTTCGGGATGCTCATCGAGTACCTCGACGAGCATCCCGACGTCGCGTGGCACCGCGACGAACTCGCCGACGGCACGTCGGCCGTCTCCGCGCTCAATACCCTGTACCGGGCCGCCCGGGCCGTGTTCGACGCTGATCCTGACTTCGCCGACCGGGCCCGGCGTCGCGTTGTCGCGTTGCAGGCCGGCGATGAGGCAACCGTCACCCGGTGGCGGGAGATCGTCGCCGAGTCGGAGTTCGCATTCAGCGAGATATACCAGCGGCTCGGTGTGCTTCTCACCGCCGCCGACTCGGCGGGCGAGTCCTTCTACAACCCATGGCTGCCCGAAGTCGTCGACGAACTCACCCAGGCCGGTATCGCTGTGGCAAGCGACGGCGCGCTGTGCGTGTTCTCCGCCGACATCACCGGCCCGGACGGCGATCCGGTACCGCTGATGGTCCGTAAGACCGACGGCGGCTACGGATACGACACCACCGACCTCGCGACGATCCGCTACCGCATCCGCGAACTCAAGGCCGACCGGATTCTCTATGTCGTCGACGCCCGCCAGGCACTGCACTTCCGACTCGTGTTCGAAGCCGCCCGGCGCGCCGGTTGGCTCACCGACGACATCGACGTCACACACCTCTCCTATGGAACCGTGCTCGGTCCCGACGGGCGTCCCTTCAAGACCCGCTCGGGTGACACGGTCAAACTGATGGACCTGCTCGACACCGCCGTCGGGCGGGCCCGGGAAATCGTCACCGAGAAAAATCACGATCTCACCCCGGCCGAGCTCGACCAGATCGCCGAGCAGGCGGGTATCGGCGCGGTCAAATACGCGGACCTGTCCACATCCCGCACCAAGGACTACACCTTCGACGTCGAGCGAATGGTGTCCTTCACCGGGAACACCGGCGTGTACCTTCAGTATGCGCACACGCGGATCTGCTCCATTCTCCGCAAAGCCGGCGATGAATCCGCCGAGGTCGACACGGCGCTTGCACTGCACCCCGCCGAACGCGCACTGATACTCGCGTTGGACGCCTTCGGCGACACACTCACCGACGTCGGCCAGGCGCTCGAGCCCCACCGGCTCTGCGGCTACCTCTACGACCTGGCGAAGGCCTTCACCGATTTCTACGAAGCCTGTCCCGTCCTGTCCGCGGCGCAACCGACGCGCGGCAATCGTGTCGCCCTGTGTCGACTGAGCGCCGCAACGCTGCGCCGTGGCCTGAACCTCCTCGGTATTGCCGCACCGGAACGGCTGTGATCCCGTTCAGCTCCCGCCTGCCCCCCGGTGCGTAGGTCGACCGGTTCGACGGCGCTGGACGTGATGGCCGCGGTGTCCTGCGCCCGGACTCGCCCCGGACCTGCTCGTCCGGGGCTCCACCACCGGCCGCAACGCCCACTACATCGCCCCACCCATCCAAGGGCCGCGGGGCTCTACCGTGTAGAACATGCGGCAGATAGGAGTTCGGGAGCTCAAGCAGAACGCCAGCCAGGTCCTGACCCGGGTCAAGGCCGGGGAGACGGTCGAGGTCACCGAGCGGGGAACGGCGGTCGCGCTCCTCAGCCCGTACGAGGCGGTCTCGAGCTACGAGCGCCTTGTCGACTCCGGCGACGTGCTGGCCGGCGGGCAGGGCGTTCTGGACATCGAACCAGTGATTATGAGCACCGGCATACGCCTATCAGATGATCTTGCAGCACTGCGTGACGAGGACTGGAGATAGTTCTGATCTACCTCGGCATTGCGGTCGCGGCTCCCGGTGTGCGGTAACCCGGGACGATCGTCGGCGTCATTCTTCGGGTTCCCGCCAGAGGGTGTCGACCGGCACCAGGTAGAGCCGGTCGGCCACGCGCGCGGCACGCTCCCCGGTATAGGCGAGCACGCCCGCGACGAACCTGTCGCCAACGCGGTCCCGAAGCTGAACCAGCCCGCGGAGATCCTCCCCGCGATACGATCCGCCCGCCTTCACCTCCACCGCGAAGACCTCGTTCTGGTCATTCTCGATGACGAGGTCCACCTCCACCCCGTCGGAGGCCCGGTAGTGGCCGAACCGTAGCGATTGATCCAACCAGCTCGACTGCTTGAGGATCTCGTTCACAACGAATGTCTCCAGCAGATGCCCGAATTCGATCAACACGGATGGTATCCGTCTGGACACGCCACGGGCATTGATCCCGAGCAGTCCACTGCCCAGCCCCGGGTCGACAAGATGGATCTTCGGAAGTCTGTTGACTCGGGATGCCAGCGTGGTACCCCAGGCCGGCAGCCGATGCAGCAGGAAGACCGCTTCCAGTAGGCGGGTGTAGTCCTCCCCGACCGACGAGGTCAATCCGGCCTCTGCGCTGGCATGGGCGATGTTGAGCACCTGCCCGGTCTGCGCCGCGAGCCGCCGCAGGAAGGTCGGCAACACCACCGACTGCCTGATCTTGCGGATGTCGAGGACATCACGTTCGATCACCAGGTTGACGTAGTCGTCGAACCACCGCGAGCGCGCGGCCCCGGGTGAACGCCGCAACGCGGCCGGAAGGCCGCCCGCCAGCACCCGGTCCGCATACTCTTCCCGAGATGTAGCGGAGGCCCGCGTCGGCACGACAGACGCCGGATCGGCCAACAGGCGCTCCACGAAGGTCTCCCGGACGCCGGAGATCTCCCCCTGGGACAGCGGCCAAACGGTCACCACGTGCACCCGTCCGGTAAGGGACTGTGCGGCCCGCGGGAGAGTCGAGTACCGGGTCGACCCGGTCAGGACGAATCGTCCCGGCCGGGTGTCGCGGTTGAGCTCCGCCTTGATCGAGTCAAGCAGCTCCGGTACGTGCTGGAACTCGTCCACCAGAACCGGGGATGGCCCACTGACGTAGAAGGCCAGGTCGTCGGCAACCAACCGCCGGGTGGTCGGCTCGTCGAGATCAAGAATCGCGGTCTGGAACCGGTCGGCCAGCTGGCGCAGCAAGGTGCTCTTGCCGACCGTCCGCGGGCCGGTCAGGGCGACGACCGGCTCATCGCGCAGCAACGCCTCCACGATGCCTTCCAGCCGGCGTGGGGCGAGGGTGACCAGCGGCCCGACCATAAATTCGATCATACCGGTCATGCTGTGGATCGAAGGGCTCTCATGCCGTGGTTCGAGGGCGGTTTCTGCCGTGACTCGATGACGGTTCCCGCCGTGGTTCGACGAGGCTGGATGCCGTGATCCCGCTGTCCGGGCACCTCCTGTCCAACCACCGGTTGTCCATCGAGTAAGGCCCGTCAGGTAGTAAGGACCCTGTGCAGACCCCAGCCCCCACGCTCGACACCGACGCCATGAACGCCGCCCGGCAGCGGCAGACGGTACTGACCAAACCTCCGGGCGCACTCGGGCGCTTGGAGGAGGTCTCGATCTGGCTTGCCGGCACGCAGGGAGTGTGCCCACCGCAACCGTTCCAGCGCATCCGGGCGATCATCGTCGCCGGTGACCACGGCATCGCGCAGATGGGTGTCTCCGCGTTCCCTTCGGAGGTCACCGCCCAGATGGTGGCGAACTTCGTCGCCGGTGGCGCGGCGGTGAACGTCCTGGCCCGCACCGTCAGCGCGTCCGTGCGGGTGGTGGACGTCAGCGTGGACACCGACGAACCGACTGCCCCCGGCGGAGTGGACGGGACCGCGCCGGCGCAGCGCTACCGGGTCCGCCGCGGCAGCGGACGGATCGACGTCGAGGACGCCCTGACCGCGGATGAGGCATCCCGCGCGTTCGACATCGGCCGCACGATCGCCGACGAGGAGGTGGACGCCGGTGCCGACCTGCTGGTCCCCGGCGAGATGGGGATCGGGAACACCACCGCGTCCGCGGCGATCGTCGCCACCCTGCTCGACCGCGAACCGATCGAGGTGGTCGGCCGCGGAACCGGCATCGACGACGCCCGATGGATGCTCAAAACCGCCGCGATCCGGGACGCGATGCGCCGCGGTCGGCCGTTCGCCGACGACCCGCCGGCGCTCCTTCGAGTGATCGGTGGCGCGGACCTGGCCGCCCTCACCGGCCTGTTGACCCAGGCCGCTGTCCGGCGCACGCCGGTGGTGCTCGACGGCGTCGTCATCTGCGCCGCCGCGCTGGCCGCCGAAGCCTACGCACCGGGGTCGAAGGCATGGTGGATCGCTGGAACACGGTCGACCGAACCCGCGCAGCACCTCACGCTCGCCTCGCTCGGATTCGATCCCCTGCTGGACCTCGGTCTGCGCCTCGGTGAGGGCACCGGGGCGCTGCTCGCCGTCAACCTGCTGGTGGCCGCCCAGGCGACGCTCGCCGACATGGCCACCTTCGACCAGGCCGGGGTCAGCGACAAACAGGCCGGGGTGACCGACAGCGCGCAAGCGGTCCCCGCCACGGACGACGGGCCCGCCGCGGCCACCACCTGAGACGTGCCGATCAGGACCATCTTCTCGCTGCTGTCGATACTGCCCGTCCGTGGATTGGTCGCCCTCGACCGGCGCACCATCGGGCGCGCTATGGCGATCGCACCGCTGGTCGGCCTCACCCTCGGTGTGATCACCGCGCTGACTGTGACCATCCTACGGATCTTCATAACGCAACCCGGCCAACCGGTGGAGACGCTGCTCCCGGCTGCGGTGGGAATCGCCACCCTGGCAGGGCTGACCCGGGGCCTGCACCTGGACGGGCTCGCCGATGTGGCCGACGGGTTCGGCGCCGGCCAGGACCGTGCCCTGGCCGCGATGCGCGATTCCCGGCTCGGTGCATTCGGCGTGCTGGCCCTGGTGTTCGCGGTACTCGTCCAGGTCGGCGCGCTGTCGCTCACGATCAGCGAGCACCGGGGCACCGTATCGATCGTGGTGGCCGCCATGACCGGACGGCTCGCGGCCACGCTCGCCTGCGTCCATGCGCCGGCGGCACACCCGACCGGGCTGGGCGCGCTTGTCGCCCGGACCGTGGCGCCGTGGCAGGCGGCCTGCTCCGGTGCCGCTGTGGTCGCCGTCGCTGCCCTGGCCGGACGCTTCGACGTCGACGGTGGCGATGCCGGCGGTGCGCTCCGCGCGGTAACGGCCGTCGCCGTCGGGACGGTCGCGGGCTGGCTGCTGCGCCGGTTCCTAGTCCGCTACCTCGGCGGTATCACCGGGGATGTGCTCGGCGCCCTCGTCGAGGTCACGGCAACGGTCACGCTGGTGTTCATGACGCTGAACATCCCGCCGGCGTAGGCATCCACCTCAGCGCCCGGTGAGCACCGCCCGATCCGCTTCGGGCTGCCTCGGGGACGCCTACTTCGGGGATGCCTACTTCGGGGATGCGTCGACGAACGGCGGCCGCACCACCGTCATCGTCGACGGTCGTCCACGCACATCCACCCGAACGGCGTCACCCGCACCGACCGGACGGTCGAGCAGGGCCAGGCCGACGCCGGTTCGCAGGGTCGGCGAGAACGTCCCGCTGGTGACCTCGCCGACGGGCGCTCCCTGCGAGCCGTACACCGTCATGTGCGGCCGCGGGATGCCGCGGTCGGTCGCGCGCAGCCCCCACAGCTGCCGCGCCGGGCCGGCGGCCCGTTCCGCCAGCAGCACGTCCCGGCCCCAGAAGCGCGGCTTGTCCCAGCCCACCGCCCAACCGGACCGCGCCTGTACCGGGGTGATCGACATCGACAGGTCCTGACCGTGCAACGGGTAACCCATCTCGGTGCGCAGGGTGTCGCGAGCGCCGAGGCCGCAGGGCAGCATCCCGAGTGGGGTGCCCGCCGCCGTCAGCGCATCCCACAGCGCGGGCGTGTCCACCCAGTCGGACACGAGCTCGAAGCCGTGCTCGCCGGTGTAACCCGACCGGCAGACGATCACCTCGGCACTGGCACTGGCACTGGCACCGGCACCGGAACCGGAACCGGAACCCGGCCAGCCGGCCCTGACGAAACTCATGTAGGCCCCGTCGACGGGCAGACCCAGCGCCGCCATCAGCTCCGCCGAACGCGGTCCCTGCACAGCCACCACGCCGAAGGCCGTGTGCAGGTCGTCAACGGCCACGCCCGGCGGGGCCGCGGCGTCGAGCCGGTGGACGACCTGCGCGGTGTTGGCTGCGTTGGGGACGAGGAAGACCTCCGAGTCGGAGTGCAGGTACGCGATGAGGTCGTCGACGACACCGCCGGTCTGATCGTCGCAACACAGCGTGTACTGGGCCTGGCCGGGACCGATCCGAGAAAGATCGTTGGTGAGGGTCGCGTTCACGAAGGCAGCGGCACCGGGGCCGTGGACGCGGGCCTTGCCGAGGTGACTGACATCGAAGATCCCGACCGCCGACCGGACCGCCGCGTGCTCCTTGAGCACCCCCCCGCCGGGATACTCGATAGGCATCTCCCAGCCGCCGAAGTCGGCCAGCTTGGCGCCCAGCGCAACGTGCCTGTCGTGCAGCGGAGACCGCAGCAGCTCACCCATACGGGCAGGCTAACCCCGTCCCACACCGTGTTCCGTAGTCTCGCGCCATGACCGCGACTGTCGTGACGACATCATCCATTCTGGATCTTGATACCGATGCGCTGGTGATCGGTATCGCGGCGGGCACGGACGGGCCGGTACCACTGGGCGGTACCCAGGACCTGGACGCGGCGCTCGGTGGCCGCCTCGCCCAGGTCCTGGCCGGCCTCGGTGCGACCGGCAAGGCCGGCGACCTCGTCCGCTTCGCCACGCTCGGCATGCTCCCGGTCCCCATCGTGGTCGCGGTCGGGCTCGGCCCCACTCGGGCGACCGGGCCGGCGACCGGCGACCGCGACCCCGTCGACAGCCACGCTGATGTCGACCACGCGGACGTCGACCACGAGACGCTGCGCCGGGCGTCGGGCGCCGCCGTGCGTGCGCTCGCCGGCACCGCCCGCGTCGCGACCACCCTCGCCCTGGCAGTCGGCCCGCCCGGACCAGCCCAGCTGCGGGCAGTCGTCGAGGGATCACTGCTCGGCGCCTACGCCTTCGACACATTCCGGACCCGGTCTCGGCCCGACCGGCGTCCACCGGTCGCGGAGATCACGTTCGTCGTGGACGCCGCCGCCGAGCCCGCTGCCGCGGCTACCGTACGCAGGGCTGCTACAACGGCGGACGCCGTCGCCCTGGCCCGGGATCTCGTCAACACCCCGCCCGGACACCTGCCGCCCGCGGCGTTCGCCGAGATCGCCGCCCGGCATGCCGCCGAGGCCGGTGTGGATGTTGCGGTGCTCGACGAAAAAGCACTGGCAGACGAGGGTTTCGGTGGCATTCTCGGGGTGGGTCAGGGTTCGGTGAACCCGCCGAGGCTGGTCCACCTGTCGTGGCGGCCCGCCGGTGCGGACCCGACCGGCCCGCCGGCGCTGACCCTTGTCGGTAAGGGCATCACCTTCGACTCCGGCGGCCTGTCGCTCAAGCCCGCGGGCGCGATGGAGTGGATGAAGACCGATATGGCCGGCGCCGCCAGCGTGCTCGCGGCTGTGATCGCGGCCGCCCGGCTGAACGTGCCGGTCATCCTCGACGCGTGGATACCGCTGGCCGAGAACATGCCGTCCGGGGGCGCGATCCGGCCGGGCGACGTCCTGACCCTGCGGGGCGGCACCCTGGTCGAGGTCCTCAACACCGATGCCGAGGGACGGCTTGTGCTCGGCGACGCCATCGCTCGCGCCGCGGCGGACTCCCCCGGCCTGCTGGTGGACGTGGCAACGCTCACCGGCGCGCAGATCGTGGCCCTGGGCCAGCGCACCAGCGCGGTCATGGGCCGTGACGACGCGGTCGAACAGGTCCTCGCCGCGGCCGGCGAGGTCGGCGAGGCGGTCTGGCCCATGCCACTGCCACCAGAGCTGCGCAAGGTGCTCGACTCGGCGGTCGCGGACCTCGCCAATGTCGGCGGCGGCGGCAGCCGCGATGGCGGCATGCTGGTGGCCGCGCACTTCCTGAGCGCCTTCGTACCTGATCACATTCCGTGGGCGCACATCGACATGGCCGGACCGTCCTGGAACGCGGGCGAACCGTATGGTCACACCCCCAAGGGCGGCACCGGTGTGATCGTCCGAACCTTGCTCCAGCTGGCCGAGAACATCGCCGGCGAGCCGGCGCCCCGCTCCGGGCCGGACGAACAGATTACCGGCGAGTAACGGGCAACGAGCGGAAGTCGCACGGAGAAATACCCGGCGTCATGGACCACAGTTGCCGGGACCTACGACGCATCCGTCCTACGGCATGAAAGACTGAACCCATCCCAACCAGTCAACGAGAAGGGACGCCTGGCGTGGTGGACTCTGCGGCCGGTCCCGTAGACCTTGTCATCCTCGGTGGCGGTAGCGGCGGTTACGCTGCGGCCCTGCGCTCCGCCGAGCTCGGCCTGGACGTCGCTCTGATCGAAAAGGGCAAGTTGGGCGGAACCTGCCTGCACCGCGGGTGTATTCCGACCAAGGCCCTGCTGCACTCGGCGGAGATCGCGGACAATGTCCGCGAGAGTGAGAATTACGGGATCCGATCGACCTTCGACGGAATCGATATCGCAAAGGTCAACGCCTACAAGGACTCGGTGGTCAGCAAGCTCTACCGGGGCCTCGCCGGCCTGGTGAAGGGCCGCGGCATCGAGGTCATCGAGGGGCACGGACGACTGGTGTCGCCCACCGCCGTCGCCGTGGGCGACCGGGTCATCTCCGGCCGTCATGTGGTGCTCGCGACCGGGTCACAGTCGAAGTCACTTCCCGGCCTGGAGATCGACCACCGCCAGGTGATCACCAGCGACGACGCCCTGGAGCTCGACCGGGTGCCGGCATCCGCCGTGGTTCTCGGTGCCGGCGCGATCGGCTGCGAGTTCGCCTCGGTGTGGCGTTCCTTCGGTGCCGAGGTCACGATCGTCGAGGCACTGCCCCACCTGGTGCCGCTGGAGGAAGAATCCAGCTCCAAGCTGCTGGAGCGGGCGTTCCGCCGGCGCGGCATCAAACAGCACCTGGGTGCCCGGTTCGCCGGTGTGAAGAGCACCGACTCAGGCGTCACGGTGTCGCTGGAGGACGGAACGACCATCGAGGCCGAAGTGCTGCTCGTCGCGGTCGGACGCGGTCCGGTCTCCGATGGGCTCGGGTATGACGAGGTCGGCATCGCGATGGATCGCGGCTTCGTCCTGGTCGACCACCAGCTGCGGACGAACCTACCGACCGTCTCCGCGCTCGGCGACCTGCGGCCGGGGCTCCAGCTCGCCCACGTCGGATTCGCCGAGGGCATCTTCCTCGCGGAAAACCTCGCCGGGTTGAACCCGGCGCATGTCGACTACGACAACGTTCCGCGGGTCACCTACTCCCATCCCGAGGTGGCATCGGTGGGGCTGACCTCGACTCGGGCCGCGGAGCTGTACGGCGAGATCGTGACGCACACCTACGACCTGGCGGGTAACGGCAAGGCGCAGATCCTCCAGACCACCGGTGCCGTCACGCTGGTCGCCCTGCCCGACGGGCCGGTGGTGGGCATCCACATCGTGGGCGACCGGGTCGGCGAGCTGATAGCCGAAGCCCAGCTGATCACGAACTGGGAGGCCACCGCCGCCGATGTCGCCCAGCTCATCCACCCGCATCCGACCCTGTCGGAGGCGATCGGCGAAGCACACCTCGCCCTCGCCGGCAAGCCGCTGCATTCCCACAATTAGATCCAGAACCTCCGGCGGCGCAGGACACACGTGATCGCGTCGCCTTACGTCGATCAGTTACTGACAGACCCACAGCGTTCGCGGCCACTCCCCGTCGCCCACGGACGGCCGGACGCCACGAAGGAGTCGTACCCCATGTCTGTGTCCGTCACGATGCCCCGTCTGGGTGAGAGCGTGTCCGAGGGCACCGTCACCCGCTGGCTGAAAAAAGAAGGCGAGCGCGTCGAGGCCGACGAGCCGCTCCTCGAGGTCAGTACGGACAAGGTCGACACCGAGATCCCAGCGCCCGCATCCGGAGTGATCAGCGTCATCCGGGTGGCCGAGGACGAGACAGTCGAGGTCGGCGTCGAACTTGCCGTCATCGACGAGGGCGCAACGGCGGGGCAGGCCGCACCCCTGGACGCGGCGGCCGCGGCGGCACCGACACCTACCGCCGCGCCGACGCCACCACTCCCGTCGACACCGGCTCCGGCACCGGCTCCGGTACCGCCGTCGGTTCCGGCACCGCCACCGCATCCCGCACCGGTCGCCGCCCAGGCGCCCCCAGCCGCCGTACCGGCCCAGGAGTTCACGCCGGCGCAGGGCTCCGAAACTCCGTCCAACGGCAGCGGATCGCTCGGGACATACGTCACCCCGCTGGTCCGACGGCTCGCGGCCGAGCACGATGTGGACCTGTCCGCGGTGACGGGTACGGGCATCGGTGGCCGCATCCGCAAGCAGGACGTCATCGACGCCGCGCGCACGCCGACGGCCGCCGACGCCGACGCGGCCACCGCACCCGCGGCCACGGCTCCGACAGCACCGTCGGCACCGGCGGTGGCACCAGCACCGGCGCCGGTGACGCCCGTGCCGGCTCCCGCGCCGATCTCGCTGCGCGGTCGTACGGAGAAGATGTCGCGGCTGCGGTCGGTCATCGCACAGCGGATGGTCGAGTCCCTGCAGGTCAGCGCCCAACTCACCACAGTCGTCGAGGCCGACGTCACCCGCATCGCCCGCCTGCGGGACCGCACGAAGGCCGCATTCGAGGCGCGGGAAGGCGTGAAGCTGTCGTTCCTGCCGTTCTTCGCGGTCGCCGTCTGCGAAGCGCTACGGGAACATCCGAACCTCAACGCCAGTGTCAACGTCGAGCAGGGAACGATCACCTACTACGACACCGAACACCTGGGCATCGCGGTCGACACCGCCCGGGGGCTGCTCGTCCCGGTCATCCACCACGCCGGGGATCTCAACCTCACCGGTATGGCGCGCAAGATAGACGACCTGGCGACCCGGACCAGGAACAACCGTGTGTCACCGGACGAACTAGGTGGCGGCACCTTCACGCTGACCAACACCGGCAGCCGCGGCGCCCTGTTCGACACCCCGATCATCAACCAGCCCCAGGTCGGCATCCTCGGCACCGGTTCCGTGGTCAAGCGGCCCGCAGTCGTGGACGACCCCGAACTGGGCGAGATCATCGCCGTACGATCGAAGGTGTACCTGGCGCTCACCTACGATCACCGGATCGTCGACGGTGCCGACGCGGCTCGTTTCCTCACCGCCGTCCGCAGCCGCCTGGAAGAAGGCGCCTTCGAGGCCGAACTGGGCCGATAGGACCACCGCCCCGGTCCGGTGTGCGGATTTTGTCGTGGTGGGTCGGCTGGCCGGCCCACCACGAACGGGCAAGAATCCTGTCAATGAACATCGCTGTCACCGGCGCCACCGGTCTGATCGGCTCCGCGCTGGTCCCGGCCCTGCGCCGCGGCGGGCACACCGTTCGCCTCCTGGTCCGCCGGCCGCCCAGGGACAACTTCGAGATCTCCTGGAATCCAGCCCGCGGCACGCTCGACCCGGCGGCGTTGACCGGCCTCGACGCCGTCGTCCACCTTGCCGGCGCCGGGGTCGGTGACCATCGTTGGACCGACAGCTATAAGCGACAGATCCTCGCCAGCCGGGTCGCCGGCACAACGCTGCTCGCGGATGCTCTCGCCGGTCTGGACGGGCCGCCACGGGTCCTGCTGTCAGCCAGCGCGGTCGGCTGGTACGGCGACACCGATGGTCGCGCGGTCGACGAGTCCGCGCTCCCCGGAACAGGCTTCCTCGCCGAGGTCACGGCCGCCTGGGAGGCCGCCACCGCGACCGCCGAGCACGCCGGGATGCGGGTGTGCCACCTGCGCTCAGGTGTCGTGCTGGCCGCCCGCGGCGGTGCGCTGGCCAAGCAGCTTCCGCTGTTCCGGCTCGGTGCCGGGGGCAGGCTCGGATCAGGCCGCCAATGGCTGAGCTGGCTCACCCTTGCCGACGAGATCGCGGCGATCAGCTTTCTGCTCACCGCCGAGGCCGTTCACGGCCCGGTGAACCTGACCAGCCCCGAGCCGGTCACCAACGCGGCATTCACCCGCGCGCTCGGCTCCGCACTGCGCCGCCCGGCGATCCTGCCGGTGCCCGCTGTCGCGTTGCGGGTCGTGCTGGGCGAGTTCGCGGACGAGGGCGTGCTCGTCTCCCAACGAGTGATTCCACGGGTACTCATCGAAGCCGGTTTCGCGTTCTCCCACCCCGGCATCGGCGCCGCCCTGGACGCGATCATCACCGATGCCGACAGTGATCGGTGATCAATGCCGACGGTGATGACATTCATGACGAGCGGATCCCGGGCACTCATGCCACGAGGTCGACCTTGGCGATACGCCATCCCTGCTCGGTCCTGACCATGGCGATGTCCCACTGCTGTCGATCATGCCCAGGCTGACTGGCGAGGACCTTTCCCGAGGCGTTCACATAACTGTACGGAAGAAGCCGATCGGTGATCCGCAGGACGGACTTCTCACTGCCAGCCTCCCTGACCGCAAGGTCGAGAATCTCCTGGTGCAGACCGACCGCGTGGCCGCCGAGCGCCACCATCTGCCGCATCAGCACCACGTCCCGGGCGTAGGCGGTACTGCCGGCAGCGTCCACACCGACCAGACCCGCCTCATCGGCCTGCTCGAACGCCCGACTGCGAGCACCGTCGAGACCCACCATGACGTCCCGCCAGACCTGCTCGGGCGACACCCGCGCGGCAGGGGAGGCGTCGAGCTGGGACGCCCGCTGCGGACCGGACCGGACGAGGACCAACAGGCCACTGACTGTCAGCGCTCCGATCACGGCGAGCACGGCCACGACGGCCCAGATCCGCCGCGTGCCGGAGAGGACGGCTGCCGGCTCGCCACCGGCGGCGGGGCTACGCGGGGTGGACGTACGCGGGGTGGACGTACCTTGAATGGACGTACGGGAGGTCGACGTACGCGGGGTGGACGTACCGGCGGCGGCATGGGCGGTGCGCAACGCCCGGATCGGGCGCGGCGTCGTGCGGGTGGGGGGC
>NZ_CAUVXG010000068.1:14102-23896 GCF_963555885.1 Protofrankia sp. Cr2 | reverse complement strand
GGGACGCGCCATCCTCGCCGTTCGCGGCACCGACGATTTCCTTACCCAAGGGCGGTGGCGCGGTACGGGGGATCGGGGAGAAGTTCGCCGCGAACCCGGTGACGGGCACCGGCTCGTTGACGATTCCGCTGCCGGTGAGCCCGGGACGGTCAGGGTTCGGCCCGTCGCTGGCGCTGTCCTACGACTCGGGCGCGGCGCAGGGACCGTTCGGCCTGGGTTGGACCCTGGGCCTGCCCTCGGTTACCCGGAAAACCGACAAGGGGCTTCCCACCTACGACGATGCCACGGAATCCGATGTTTTCCTGCTGTCCGGCGCCGAGGACCTCGTTCCGATCCTCGACACGAAGGACGTCCCGGCGAGCCGGCTGCGCACCGTGGACGGGACCGCCTACCGGATCGTCCGCTACCGGCCGCGGATCGAGGGCTTGCACGCCCGGATCGAGCGGTGGACCGCGGTCGACGGCGCGAAGGCCGGGCAGACGCATTGGCGGTCGATCTCCCGGGACAACATCACCACGGTGTACGGCAAGGACGACAACTCCCGCATCGCCGACCCGGCTGACACCGTCCACCGGGTCTTCAGCTGGCTGATCTGCGAGTCCTACGACGCCAAGGGCAATGCGATCGCCTACCGCTATGCCGAGGAGGACTCTCGCGACGTCGACCGGACGGCCGCGCACGAGCGGCACCGCACGCAGCCCGGCCCGCTGCCGAACCGGTACCTGAAGGCGGTCCGGTATGGCAATCGCGTCAGCCGACTCATCCAGCCGGTCATACCGGACGGCGGGTGGCTGTTCGAGCTGGTCTTCGACTACGGCGAGCACGATCAGAAGGCGCCGACGGCATTGGACGCCGGTGTCTGGCCGTGCCGCAACGACCCGTTCTCCAGCTACCGGCCCGGTTTCGAGGTCCGCACCTACCGCCTGTGCCAGCGGGTGCTGATGTTCCACCACTTCCCGGACGAGCCCGCGGTCGGCCGCGACTGTCTGGTGCGGTCGATGTCGCTGACCTACCAGCAGAACCGGCCGCCCGCCGAGGACCACCACGACGACAAGCGTGGGCATCCGGCCGGGGCGCTGCTCGCTTCGGTCACGGTGGCCGGGCATCGCCGCGACGGCGTCGGTGGGTACGCACCTCCGACGGTGCTGCCGCCGCTGGAGCTGACCTACAGCAGCGCGAAGGTCGGCGGCGAGGTCCACGAGATCGACGCTGACAGTCTGGCCAACCTGCCCGTCGGGCTGGACGGGACGGCCTACCAGTGGGTCGACCTCGACGGCGAGTCGATCTCCGGAATGCTGACCGAGCAGGCCGGCGCCTGGTTCTACACCGCCAACCGCGGCGACGGCCGGTTCGCGCCGACGCGGACCCTGCCGACGCAGCCGTCCACCCCGCTCGGGGGCGGGCGTACCCAGCTGCTCGACCTGGCCGGCGACGGCCAGCTCGACCTGGTCTCCTTCGACGGCCCGCTGCCCGGGTTCTTCGAGCGCACCACCGACCTGCCCGACGGGCACGGCGAACGCGGCCAGGACGGTTGGGCGCCGCACCGGACGATCCGGTCGCTGCCGGCGCTGGACTGGGCCGACCCCAACCTGCGGTTCGTCGACCTGGGCGGCGACGGGCACGCCGACGTGCTGCTCACCTGCGACGACAGCCTGGTCTGGTACCCGTCGCTGGGCGAGGACGGCTTCGGCCCAGCGATCCGCGTGTCGATGCCTGCCGACGACGCCGCCGGCCCCCGGCTGGTGTTCGCCGACGGCACCGGGTCGATCTACCTGGCGGACATGTCCGGCGACGGCCTGGCCGACCTGGTCCGGGTCCGCAACGGCGAGGTCTGCTACTGGCCGAACCTGGGCTACGGCCGGTTCGGCGCGCAGGTCGTCATGGACGACTCCCCGCTGTTCGACCGCGCCGAGCTGTTCGACCAGCGCCGGCTGCGGCTCGCCGACGTCGACGGCACCGGGCCGACGGACCTGGTGTATCTGGGCGCCGCCGGGGTCGACCTGTACCGCAACCAGATGGGCAACAGCTGGACGCCGCCGGCACGGATACCGGCGTTCCCGCCGGTCGACGACGTGACGTCGGTGTCGGTGGTCGACCTGCTGGGACGGGGCACCGCGTGCCTGGTGTGGTCGTCACCGCTGCCCGGCGACGCTCGCCGGCAGGTGCGCTACGTCGACCTGATGGGCGACAAGCCCCACCTGCTCGTCGGGGTCCGGAACAACCTGGGCGCCGAGACGGCCGTGCACTACACGACATCGACCGCCTTCTACCTGGCCGACCAGGCCGCCGGCCGCCCGTGGGTCACCCGGCTGCCGTTCCCGGTACACGTGGTCGAGAAGGTCGAGACGTTCGACCGGGTCAACCGGAACCGGTTCGTCACCCGCTACGCCTACCACCACGGCTACTTCGACGGGCACGAGCGGGAGTTCCGCGGCTTCGGGATGGTCGAGCAGTTCGACACCGAGCACCTGGCCGCACTGCGGCGCAACACCACCTTCCCGGTCGGCGACAACGAGGGCGCGGCGACGCACCTGCCGCCGGTGCTGACCAGGACCTGGTTCCACACCGGCGCCTACGTCGACCGGCAACGGCTCTCCGCGCTGTTCGCCGACGAGTACTACCCGCCGCCGGAGCACCCGCTGCCCGCCGCCGCGGGCTGGCAGCTCCCCGACACGGTGCTCGACCCGGGCCTGTTCCCGGCGGGTCTGTCCCTCGCGGACGAGCGGGAGGCGTGCCGGGCTTTGAAGGGCCAGCTGCTGCGCCAGGAGGTGTACGCGCTGGACGGCACCGACCGGGAGCCGCACCCGTACACGGTCGTCGAGCACAGCTACACGGTCGTCCAGCCCGAACCGCGCCAATCCGCCGGCGGCGACGACCCGGACCGTTCCCGGCACGGGGTGTTCGCCGTGCAGCCGCGGGAGACCCTCACCGTCACCTGCGAGCGGGACCCGAGCGACCCGCGGATCGCCCACGAGGTCGTGCTCGAGGTCGACGACTACGGCACCGTCACGCACTCCGTCGCCCTGGCTTACCGCCGGGCGGCGCCGGCCCCGCCGCCGCACCCGCCGCGGCTCGCCCTGCCGGCCCGGACCGTGGCCGCGCAGTCGACCACGCTGGTCACCGAAACCCGGGTGGACGTCACGAACGTGGTCGACCGCGACGTCGACGACCCGCTCCTGGGCACCCCCCGCCCGGTGCCGGCCGAGTGGGACGCGTTCCGCGTGCCGGTCGGCTATGACAGCCGGACCTACCAGCTCACCTCGGCCGGCTTCGACGCCGCCACCGCGGTCATGGACCGCGCCACCCTGAACAAGGAACTCGAGAAACTGACCTCGCTCGACCGGCGGCTGCTCGACCGGGCGCGGACCCGGTTCCTGCGCGACGACCTGGCCAGCCCGCTGGACTGGGGGGCCCAGGATCCGCGCGGCCTGCCGCACGAGGCGTACCGGCTGGTGCTGACCCCGGAGATCCTTACCGCCGCGTACGGCACCCGGGTCAACGCCGCCATGCTCGCCGACGCCGGGTACGTCACCGACGGCGGCGAGTGGTGGGCACCGTCCGGCACCGTCCGCTACGCCCCAGCCGCGATCGCGGCCTCGGACGTCCACCGGCACGCGGCCGAGCACTTCTTCCAGCCGCGGCGGTTCGTCGACCCGTTCGCCGCGACCACCCACATCGAGTACGACGACTACGACCTGCTCTCGGTCGAGGTCGTCGACGCGGTCGGCAACCTGGTCACCGCCGGCGAGCGGAACGTCGACGACGCCCGCCTCGGGCTCAGCGTCGACTACCGGGTGCTGGCACCGACCCTGGTTACCGACCCGAACCGCAACCGGGTCGCGGTCGCCTACGACGCGCTCGGCCTGGTCGTCGCCACCGCGGTGATGGGCAAGCCGCAGGACGACACCGGTGACCGCGTCGACCCGACCACCGCGGACCTCGCCGGCGCTGTGGTGACGGCGTTCTGGGCCGACCCGCTCGGCCTCGGTCCGAACCCGGCGCCCGGGACGACCGCGCGGGAACTGCTCGGCGACGCGACGACCCGCGTGGTGTACGACCTGCACGCCTACCAGCGCACCGCCGCGACCGGTGACTTGCAGCCACCCGGAGCCGCCACGATCGCCCGCGAACAGCACGTCGCCGCGGCCTCGGCGGCCGGCGCCGGGCCGAGCCGGCTGCAGGTCGGCTTCGGCTACTCCGACGGGACCGGCCGGGAGATCCAACGCAAGGCCCAGGCCGAGCCCGGGCCACTCGTCGACGGCGGGCCGGTGGTGTCGCCGCGTTGGGTCGGCAGCGGCTGGACCGTCTACAACAACAAGGGCAAGCCGGTCCGCCAGTACGAGCCGTTCTTCACCGCCACCCACCGGTTCGAGTTCAAGGTCATCGTCGGCGTCAGCCCGGTGCTCTGCTACGACCCGCCCGGCCGCGTGGTCGCCACCCTGCACCCCGACCACACCTGGGACAAGGTCGTCGTCGGCGCCTGGCAGCAGGAAACCTGGGACGTCAACGACACCGCCGCGCTCCCCGACGCGGGCGGGCTACCGGCGGGCAACCCCGCCGACGACCCCGACATCGCCGTCCTCGCCCGCGTACTGCCCGAGGCCGACTACCTACCGACCTGGTACCAGCGGCGGACCGCCGCCCACCTACTCACCGCCTTCGGTGACCTCGCCGCGGCCGAGAACACCGCCGCAAGGCGCGCCGGCCAGCACGCGAGCACGCCCACCCTCGCCTGCCTCGACCCGCTCGGACGGCCGATCCTGACCGTCGCCCGCAACCGCACGCCGGGCAAGCTGGCGGCCGACCTGCCAGCGGACACCGAGCACCGCACCCACGTCCAGCTCGACATCAAAGGCAGCCAGCTCGCTGTCCGCGACTGCACCGACGCCACACCCGCACTGGTCGACGGCGGCTCCGACCGGCTCGTCGCCCGCTACACCTACGACCTGGCCGGCGCGCGGCTCGTCGACGAGAGCATGGAGGCCGGCACCCACCGCAGCCTCGCGGATGTCGCTGGGAAACCCGTTCACGCGTGGGACCCCGTCGAACGCCGGGTCACAACTGTTTACGACACCGCCCGGCGGCCGATCTCCGCCACCCTGCTCGACCCCGCGCCGCTGACCGGCGGGAAGAAGATCGTCGGACGCACCGTCTACGGCGAGGGCGCGCCCGACGCCGCCACGGACAACCTGCGCGGCAAGGTCTGGCAGGTCCGCGACGGCGCCGGGATCGTAATGTCCTCCTACGACGTCGCCGGCAACCCGACCAGCGTGACCCGGCAACTCACCCGCGGCTACCGCGACGTCGTGGACTGGACCGGCACGGTCGACCTGGAAACCGACGTGTGGACCACCTCAGCGGAGTTCGACGCGCTGGGCCGGCCGGAACTGCAGACGCTGCCCGACGGCACCGTGGTGCGGCCGGCGTACAACGAAGCCGGCCTGCTGGAGTCCGTCCAGGCGCGGCTCGCCGACGACACCGCCGACACGGTGTTCGTCGTCGACGTCGACTACGACGCCAAAGGCCAGCGGACCCGCGTCGAGCACGGCAACGGCGTGGTCACCGTGTACGACTACGACCGGGAAACCTTCCGGCTGCGGCACCTGAACACCGTCCGGCCGGCGTCGTTCACCGAGGACGAGCCGGTGCCGCCGGACCAGCGCCGCAGCGTGCAGGACCTGCGCTACGTCTACGACCCGACCGGCAACATCACCCACATCCGGGACGACGCCCAACCGCGGGCGTTCAACCTCAACGTCCTGATCGAGGCGAGCGGCGACTACGTCTACGACGCGCTGTACCGGCTGGTCGAAGCCCGGGGCCGCGAACACCTCGGAGTAGCGAACGGCCAGGAGCCCGCGACCAGCTGGAACGACGCCCCCCGGGCGAACCTGCCGAACGCCGCCGACCGGCAGGCGCTCGCCCGGTACGACGAGTACTACGACTACGACGCCGCCGGCAACATGACGAAGCTCGTCCACGAGGGCACTGCCCCCGGGCACCCCGGCTGGACCCGCACTTTCACCTGCAAGGAGTGGAGCCAGCTCGAACCACCGCTCGCGCCCGGTGAGTCCGCCCCGACCGCGCCGAACCGCGTCTACAGCAACCGGCTTTCGTCGACCCAAGTCGGCGCGGGCCTCCCCGAGGTCTATTCCTACGACGTCCACGGCAACATGCTGACCCTGCCGCCGATGGAGTTCCTGCGCTGGAACTACCTCAACCAGCTCACCGCCACGTCACGGCAGTCGGTAACCTCCGGCGTCCCGGAGACCACGTATTATGTTTACGACGGCACCGGCGAACGAATCCGCAAACTCACCGCCGGCTCGGCCGCGAGGGCAGGCGACGCGAAGCTCGTCAAAGAGCGGATCTACCTCGGCGCCTTCGAGATCTACCGCGAGTACGGCAACAACACCGGTGCCGTGGCCCTGGCCCGCACCACCGTCCACATCACTGACGGCACGCACCGCGTCGCGATGGTCGAAACCCGCACCGACGCGGGCGCCGCCACCGACCCGAACCCGCAACTCACCCGCTACCAGTACGCCAACCACCTCGGCTCCGCCACCGTCGAACTCGACCCCACCGCGATACTGATTTCGTATGAGGAGTACTACCCCTACGGCGGCACCGCCCTGTCCTTCACCCGCTCCGGCGCACCCCCCAAACGCTACCGCTACACCGCTAAGGAACGCGACGAAGAAACCGGCCTGAACTACCACAGTGCCCGCTACTATGCCCCCTGGCTCGCCCGTTGGCTGAGCTGTGATCCGTTAGGCTTTGCTGATGGGGTGAATTTATACACCTATGGTCGAGCCAACTCCCTCAACCGAGTGGATCCAATGGGAGCGAAAAGTAGGTACCCCGCCGACGCGCCGCTCGCGCCCAAGCCCGCACCAGCAGCCGCGACCGACACCCGGCCGTTGGCACCCGCCAGTTCGATCGGCCGCGGCTTCCTGAATGAGCAGTTGGCGAAGTACCAAAAATCTCTCCTTACGGACGTTACTGCATCGACGTCATTCGGGCGCGACCTGCGTTTCGGAATCGAGGTGAAGCCAGAGGCTGCGTTGTATGGACCGATCGAGTCACTTTCGAGGTACATGTTGTCGCCGAGTCAGCTCCGTAACCAGTGGGGTCAGTCAGTGGATGGCTACCGGATCGACCGAGAATCCTCGTTACGGATCAGCGGTAGTCCGATTTTCGTCGTGGTACCAGCGGCACGGGTGCGCTGGGATCCCGTTCTGTCGCTGGAGCTGGGAACGCGGACAAGCAATGCATCTGGTCGTATCGCACAGGTCGAGAACCAAACCGTCGGCTACGCCCGCATTGGAGTCGGCGAGCATGCGAGGCTTGAGTATTACAACGATCACCGATTCCTGTGGTGGCCGATGGGAGACGGTGGCGATCAAGGCAACACCGCTGGTGTCCGTATTACCGCCGAGAAGCTCAGCGCCCACCTCCTGCGGGCGGGAAACACCGAGTGGAGAATCGAGAGCGTCGGCGCCCACCTGCGCTTGGCCTCGGGCATTCCGGACCGGAAGAAAACGGTAAACACGGCTGGTCGAACGTTTTATCGGGACGTCGCTTTCGGCGAGATCTCCCAGGGTATTCTCTCCGCCAGTGTCACCGCCCGGAGTTCCACCGGGTGGGGTGTCACGCTCGAAGGGGGGTTGAACAGGGCTGGGATCCGTGATGTCGCTCAGAACCAACTCGTCCACCGCAATCTAGGTATCCCCGAATTCATGATCAGCCAACCTGACGAGGCATACGTTTCGCTAGGAATATCCAAACACTTCTAATCGAGAAGGACTATTGCCAGGACCGCGATTCCGCGCATGTATCTGAACATTCGCAGTTTAGAGTTTGGGGTGCGAGATCATGTCCGCAGGAGGCGCGCCGGATGCGGTCGCGGATGATCCTGAACAAGATCACCATCGCCAGCGCCGCTCACACGCTTGCGCAGTTCCAGCGGATGAGGAAGAGCGGCCTGAAGAAATATCCGGCTCCCTCTTTGTCGACGGACGCCGTTATCCAGCTCGCTACATTCAACGGATGTGCCGCAAGGGCCTTCCGGTCGACGTCGAGCTCACTGTTCGCGCGCTAGATGGACGAACTGACTGCCGCGTTGACCGCCACCCGGTCGGTCTCGGTTGCCTTTCCGATTCGTGTCGCTTCCGCCTCAGGAGGGAAAATAGTGAGTGACCTTGAGCTTGGGTTGAACTCTCGGGGGGATGATGTTCGGGCGCTGCAGGTGGATCTGCGGCGGTTCGGTGTTCTGGTGCCCGGGTTCGAGGTGAGCGAGGCGGTGTTCGGGGCGGGGACTCAGGCGGCCGTGCGGCAGTTGCAGGCGTCGGCCGGTCTGGAGCCGTCGGGGGTGTTCGACGCGCACGCTCGGGAGGCGCTGGACCAGGCACTGCGGGTGGCGCAGTACCCGACGCCGCGGGTGGAGGGGCGGCTGCTGACCGAGTGGGGCAGCCCTGCGGGATGGGCGACGATCAGGTTGTGCCGGGAGGCCCGCGACCACCTGCCGAGAGACCGCCCCGGGATTTGGAGCACCCGGCCCTGATCCCTGATCCTCCGACCACGAAGCGTTTACCGATAGTCAAGGAGTTGCACGATGATTCTCAGCGGTCGTAGCCCGAAGTCCGGGGCGCGGGGCGACGATGTCCGGTCGTTGCAGGCTCCTCGCATCGCGAGGCGGCGGACGACGTGAGGCTCGACGGTCCGCCTCTGGCCGAGGGGCGGGTGGGTTCTGATGTCGCGGTGTTGCACGCGGAGCTCAGCCGTCTGGGGTTGAACGATTTCGCAGACGATCTTCGTGGCGTCCGGTTCGGAGCGGCCACCCGTCGTGCCGTGATGCTTTTCCAGGAGGCTGCGGGGCTGGACACGACTGGCGTCGTCGATGTGCGTACCAGCGACGCTCTGAGCGCGGCCGTCGATCGGCGCCGGCCGCGTATGGTCCGCGGACAGGTGCAGACGCTCAACGGTGACCCGGTTCCCGGTGTTGTCGTCGGCGCGGTCGACCGCGGCATGAGCGGCGAGCGGCCACTGGGCGAGACCACCACCGATGCTCACGGTCGATACGAGATCGCATACGCGATGGTCGACGGCGCCGACGAAGCCAAGACCTCAGCCGACCTTGTGCTGCGGGTCCGGACAGCGGGCGGCGACCGGCTTGTCGAGTCGGCCGTCGTCTTCTCGGCGGATCGAGAAATCGCCGTCGACCTGCGACTACCTGATGACGAGCGGGCTCCGTCAGAGTTCGAACTGCTGCGGCTGCGGCTCGATGCCGCGCTCGGGTCCCGCTCGCTGCCCGACCTCACGGTAGCGGAGCTCGACTACCTTGCCGGGGTCACGAACATCCCGCGAGAGTCGCTGGTCCGGCTCGCGGCCAGCGAGCAGATCGGCTATGAGACCGGGCTGCCACCCGCGCTGTTCTACGGGCTTTCGCGGGACGACGCCCGGCCCGACATCGACGCCCTGCTCGCACGGGACGCGACGACGCTGCGGCACGCGCTGAACGCCGCGGTCCGCGATCGCGTCGTGCCCGCGTCGCTCGGCGCGGACGGCTCTACGCTCATCGACGACCAACTGACGGAGCTTCAGGTCGACGCGGTGGTGCGGGCGGCGCCCACGGGCGCGCCGGCCTCCCTGGGCGACCTGGTGGGCACGGTGGTGGCGGATGAGAGCCGGTGTCGCGCTTTCGGCCGGCTCGCCGTGGCTCACCGGGGGTCCGATGAACGACTCTGGGCGGCGTTGCGTGAGAACGCGGACTTCCCCGACGCCGGTGAGCG
>NZ_CAUVXG010000068.1:1176-14033 GCF_963555885.1 Protofrankia sp. Cr2 | reverse complement strand
CGCTCACCGGCGGCCACCTCCCCCTCGTGCGCGAGTTGCAGATTCGCGCCGAGGCGGAGGCGGCGCTGCGCCACCCACGGGGCCTGGCAGCCCTGGGGGCCGAGCAGTGGGAGGACGTCGTGCGCCTCGTCGGCGCCCCGCCATCGACGCCGGGCCACACCGATGACGAGCGGACCGCCGCGTATGCCCGCACAGTCGCCCGAGCGGTGGAGGCCCGCTTTCCCACCGCCGTGCTGGCTGCTCGTATCGAGCGGGGAGATTTCCCCGCGCCGGAGGCGCTCAGGCCCGTCCTCTCGCGTTTCTTCTCCCAGAATCCGGGTTTCGAGCTCGGCGAGCTTTCCGTTGCGGCGTTCACCGCAGCGGGTGGCGGCGCGGAGCTCGGTGGTATCGACGACGACGAGCTGCCCGCGCTTGGACGGGAGTTGCATCGCCTCGAGCGGATCGCGAAGCTGGTCCCGCGCGAACCGCCGGCGGACCACGGTCCGCGCCACCGGACCATGGGCGTCCTTCGCGAGACCGGCTTCGACTCGGCGCAGCGGATCGCCCGGGTGGGCCAGCGCGACTTCGTCGCGGCGGTCGCCGGCAAGCTTGACGGCGGGGCGGGAGAAGCAGGTGCCGTCTACGCCCGAGCCCAGGAGAACGCGGCCCTGGCACTCGCGTTGCTGGTCCGGTACGGCAAGGGGTTCAACGTCACGGACCTTCCCGTTCTCCCCGCGCACGCCGATGCCGTCATCCCGGCCGCGGACCCGTCAACAGGTATCCCGGACCTACGGACGCTGTTCGGCAGCCTCGACCTCTGCGTGTGCGACGACTGCCGTTCGGTCACCGCCCCCGCTGCCTACCTGGTCGACCTGCTGCAGTTCCTGGCCGATCGACCGCTTCCTGGAGGCGGGACGCTCAAGGACGTCATCCTGGACCCGCGACGCCGCCCGGACCTGGACGAAATTGAGCTGAGCTGCGAGAACACCAACCGGCGTCTGCCCTACATCGACCTGGTCAACGAGATCCTGGAGAACGCGGTCACCCCACGGCCAGCGGGGGCGTCGTATCCACAGACGACGTGGACCGAGCCGGAACTCGCCGCCGGCCCCGAGCATGTGCTCGTCTCCGCCTACGCCAAGTTGGCTGGCGAGGCATACCCGTGGAGTCTCCCGTTCGACCTGCCGCTCGAGGAAGTGCGCGCCTACCTGCGCCAACTCGGCATCTCGCGGCACCAGCTGATGGAGACGCTGCTGCCCGGCGAGCGGCTCACCGACGTGGGGATCGCCGTCGAGTGCCTTGGGTTCTCCAAGGCCGAGGCCGACATCATGACGCAAGCCACGTCCGCCCCGCCATGGGCACAGTGGGGGCTTGACGAGCAGGTCCACCGCCTCGTCGACAGGCGGGACGGGGCTACGGTTTCCGGCGTCTGGTACGCCGTACTGCGCGACCGGGTATCGGTCCTGCTCCAGCAGTCCGAGCTGACCTTCGCCGAGCTCCTCGCGCTCGTCGAACTGCGTTTCGTCAACCCGACCACCGTCAACCCGAACAACACGGTGCCCTCGATCGAGGGCGACCGTTGCGACCTCACCGCGATGAGCCTCCGCTGGGTTACGAGCTCGGACCTCGACCGCATGCACCGCTTCGTGCGCCTCTGGCGGCGGCTCGGCTGGTCGATGCAGGACGTCGACCGCGCGATCGCGGCGTACGCGGCGGCGGACCTCACTGACGGCCTGCTGGTGTGGGTGGCGATCGTGGAGCGGTTGAGGGCGACGCTGAACGTCCCTGTGGCTCTGCTGGTGAGCTGGTGGACGCCGCTCGACACCTGGACGTACGCCGACCGGAGCACCGATGCGGCATCGACGACGCCGTCGAGCTACGACGCCGTGTTCCTGCGCCGCTCCGGCAGTCCGACGCCTTCCGGGCTGGCCCTGAACGGGGCGCGTACCGAACTGGCCGAACCCTGGGACGGGGCGCATCCGCAGCGGACCATCACCGCGAACGGGCCAGAGATCTGCGCGGCGCTCGGGGTAGACGGGGCAGATCTCGCCCGCCTGCTTGCCGCCGGAGTACCGGACGAGCTCACACTCGCCAATCTCTCCCGGCTGCACGCCGTGGTGTCACTGGCGCGGGCCCTGCGCCTCGGGATCGCGGACTATCTGCGCCTGATGGCGATCACCGTTTCCGACCCGCTCCCGCGCGCTGCCACACCGGCGGCGGGCGCCACCGCCACCCTGCGATTCGTCGAGGAGGTGGGGCGCCTGCGCGACGGCGGGTTCACCGTCGCCGAGCTCGACTATCTGCTGCGTCACCAGACCTCCTCGTCGGTTCCGGTCGCTCCGCCGCTTGCCCAGGTGACGCAGACGCTCGGCGATCTGCGCAACGGCCTGCGCGCCGTCGCCGACCAGACGCGAGCGGAACCCGATCCGCACGGGGAACGGACGCGGGTCCAGCTCGCCGGTCTTGGCTGGAACGCCGAGCTCGTCGAGGAGGCGGTCAGCGGCGCGGTGCTGAACGCGGACCCGCGCAGCGAGGTCGCGCTGGCCGCGCTTCCACCCGCCACGATGTTCCCCGACGCGCTGCCCGATCCGCTGCGCGCCCGGGTGGCCTTCGACTCGGTAGGTGGCAGCCTCAGCTGCCTCGGCGCTCTGCGCGAGGCCGAACGCGACGAGCTCCTGGCATTGCCGGTTCAGCGGACCGGGGCCGCCTACGCCGCATATGAGACCGCGGTCAACGAGCTGTACGCGGCCTCCCGGGTAGGCCTGGCAGCCCGGCTCGACTTCGTCCGCGGTCGCATGCAGTCGTTCGTGTTGCCGACCTTCAGGGTGCCGCTCGAGCTCAGTGCTGATCTGGCTGTCCTCCCGGCCGGGGTTGTCTTTCCGGATGGCCTCGCCAGCCGGCTGAGCTACGACGCGGGCACCGGCAAGCTTCGGCTCAGGGGTCTACTGTCGGCGGCCGAGGGCGACACCCTCGTCGAGATGGCTCCGGGTGACGCCCCATTCGTCGCGGCGATACGGGCGCTGGCGGTGGCTCTCGACGTACCGCCTTCGCTTGTCGCCCGGTGCGACTACGCCCCGGATCTGATGGCGCTTTGCTTCACCGGCTGGCTGACAGACATCGACCGCGCCCTTCTACGCACGCTCACGTCGGTCGACGGCTGGACGGCTGCCATTGACGGGCTCTCCGCCGCCTCCGCCCGTTACCGGGAGAGCGATCCGGCCAATCAGTTCCTCGCCCCGGGTGACGCCGACGCGCTCTTCTATGACGCCCGCACGCCGGGCGAGCGATTCGCCCATGTCATGTCGCGCCTGCAAGCGCACCTGCGTACGCGGGCGGGGGAGGCGCTCGTCGTCGAGTGGTTGGGTTCGGCGACCGGCCTGGACGCCGAGACCACGCGCGACGTGCTCCTGCACAGACTCCCGAGGCCGGGTCGTCCGCGGGAGCCGGCCATGTCCGCGTTCCTCGACCCGGCATTCGCTGAGACCGGCCCACGCGTGCCCGTCGTGCCCGCCACCTTTCCCGAACAGTTCGCGGTCTTCGGACTGCTGCACAAAATCGCCCTGGTGCTCGGGCACCTGCGGATCGGGGGCCGGCAGATCACGACGCTGCTCGGGCCGGCTGACTGGGCGTTCCTCGCGGCGCTGCCCATGCACCCGACCACCGGCGGGAGCGCCGCATACGCCGGCTGGCGCCGGCTACGGTCGTTGGCGGCCCTGCGCGACGACCTACCCGCCGGCGCCGACGTGCTGGCCGCGATATTCGCCGCTGCTGACGACGCGGCCGAGATCCATCCGATCCTTGAAACGGCCGCATCCGTCCTCGGCTGCGATCGCGCCGATCTCGCCTACGCCGTCGACGGCGCCCACCTGAACATGAGCGTCCCCCGCGACTACCGCGACCCGGAAAAGTTGGCTCGCCTCATCGCGTGCCTGCGGGCGCTCCGGCTGCTGGGCGTGTCCGCGCCCGATGGGTGGGCCCTGGCACGGGACGAAATGGACGCCGACACGTCCCGGAGGCTGCGCGAGGCGATGCGGGCGAGGGTCGACCCGGCCACCTGGCTCGGCCGCGAGCGGGCAATCCGCGACGTGCTGCGCGAACGCCAGCGCGCCGCGCTGGTCGCCCACCTCGTCGCCCGCGACGGGCTCCGCGACGCCAACGAGCTGTACGGCCGCTATCTGATCGACGTCGAGATGGGTCCGGCCATGCTCACCTCGCGAATCCGCCAGGCCATCGCGGCGGTACAGCTGTTCGTCCAGCGATGCCAGATGAATCTCGAGACTGTCGAAACCACCCCGCTGTTCCGCCTGCTCAGCCCGACGGGTTTCCACTTTTACACCACCTCGGCGACGGAGCGGCACCACGCGCTGGAGGTCCTCGGCTGGACCGACGAAGGTGTGGCCTGTCACGTGTTCGCAAAGGCCCGCAGCGGTGCGACATCGCTGTTCCGGCTACGTAGCGGCACCACCGACGACCATTTCTATACAATCTCGGTCGCGGAGCGATACTCTATACTGAACGTCGACCATTATGTCGATGAAGGCGTAGCCGGCTACGTATACGCCGCCGCCGTGCCCGGCGTGACAACGCCGTTGTTTCGCATGTTCAGCGAGGTCATCGGCGACCACTTTCACACAACCTCACCGGCGGAGCGGGACAACGCGAGAGAATTCCTCAACTATTCCGACGAGGGCACGGCGTGCCACGTGTTCGGCGCGCCGAGAGGTGGTGTCGCGCCCAGCGCGATCCTGATCGAGCGCTGGCGCTGGCTGAAGACCTACCGAGTATGGGAGGCCAACCGCAAGGTTTTCCTGTACCCGGAGAACTGGCTCGTACCGGAACTGCGGGACGACCGTTCGCCGTTCTTCATGGACCTCGAGAGCGAACTTCAGCAGAGCGACCTGCGCGCGGAGACCGCCGAGCGGGCGTTTCGCGGCTACTTGGACAAGCTTGATCAGGTCGGGCGCCTCGAGATCGCGGGCGCCTGCCCGCAGCGGAGCGACGGTCAGGAGCTGCTGCACGTCGTCGGACGTACCTTCAACACCCCGCACGTCCACTACTACCGCTGTCGGATCGACAGGCTCCGATGGACCGCGTGGGAACGCATCGACCTCGACATCGAAGGCGATCATTACCTGCCGGTCATATGGAACGGTCGCCTGTTCCTGTTCTGGGCCAAGTTCGCCGAGGTGGCGGAGGAACCCGCGGCCGGCCAACTGCAAACCCCCGCGTTGCCCGATAAGCGATGGGAGTTGCAGCTGGCCTGGAGCGAGCGCCGCGACGGCCGCTGGCAGGCGACCCAGCTCCTCAGGACGCCCCAGCGAATCGGGTCGAGCGCCGTAATAGCCAAGCCGCCCGCCGTCGTTCTGGCGCCGAAGACCACTCCGGATGTCCTGACGGTCGCCATGGGCTATCCCGATTCCAGCGGTAACCTCGTGGTCTACACATGGCGGTTCGCGCAGCTCGCCGCAGGCCAGGCGCGGATGACCTTCGCGTCGCAGGGCGCCATAACGTTCCGGCCAGCGCCGTGGATCAAGGGTCCGGTGGCGTTCAGTGAGCTTCAGGCCAACTCCCTTGTCGAGCTGCCGGGATTCGGCCAGAACCCGCTGCAGGTCCAAGTCGCACCCGTGCGGGATGGCAAGCCGGACCGAGAGTCTGCCCCCGTGCTTACCACGGTGCTGAACCGGCACCCGTTTGGCGAACCGAACCGTTTCCGCGTCCTGTTTCCATTTTCTCCGGACATGGTTATCAACGGTCAGGGAACGCTGTCCATCTCCGCGCTTTCCAACGACTCGTTCTTCTTTGAAAACCGTGGGCGCAGCTACTTCGCGGAGCACCCACCGGCACAGCTTGCCCCCCATCCAGCGCTTCCTGAGCCGTTGATTTTCACACCGCACTTCCACCCGTACATCACGCACTTCTCAAGGGTTCTCAATACCGACGGCATCCCCGGGCTGCTTGCCCTCGCCACCCAACAACTCGCCGACAGCGGCACGGTCCGGCTGCCGTCCGGCGGCGAGGAAACCGTCCAAGCCGGTGCCGTCTTCCGCAATGAGATGGACCCCAACCCTGCCGCCGTGGCGATGGACGCGTCACCGCGGGAAATCGTGGACTTCCACGCCCAGGGTGCGTACTCCGCCTACAACTGGGAGATCTTCTTCCACGTTCCCGTTCTCATCGCCACCCGACTAAGCCGCAACCAGCGTTTCGAGGAGGCCCAGCGCTGGTTCCACTACGTCTTCGACCCCACCGACGCCTCGGACGGGCCGACTCCGGGACGGTTCTGGCGGACGCTGCCCTTCCACGACGCCGGACAGGGCACGCCGATCGAGGACCTCCTACGGCTGCTGGCCGACAAGGGCAAGCCCGGCGGCCCGCACGCGGAGATCGTCGCCCAGGTGGACGCCTGGCGACGCGCGCCATTCAACCCACACGCCATCGCCCGGTGGCGGACCAGCGCCTACCAGCGCGCCGTGGTCATGGCCTATCTCGACAACCTGATCGCCTGGGGAGACCAGCTCTTTCGGCGGGATACGCCGGAATCCGTAGCCGAGGCGACACAGATATACGTCCTCGCCGACCAGATCCTGGGACTGCGCCCCGAGCTGATCCCGGCGCGTGTACATCCCCGAACTCAGACCTACAAGACCCTTGAACCCAAGCTGGACGAGTTTTCCAACGCGCTCGTCGAGGTCGAAGGGCTCGTCGCCGGCGGGAGCGGAACCAGTTCGGGCACCGGCGCGGGAGCGCTGCCCACGCCGCCCACCCTGTACTTCGGCGTCCCGCGCAACCCCAAGCTGCTCGACTACTGGGACCGTGTCGCGGACCGCCTGTTCAAGGTTCGCAACAGCATGAACATCGATGGGGTCGTGCGCCAGCTTTCGCTGTTCGACCCGCCGATCGATCCCGGGCTGCTGGTGCAGGCCGTCGCCGCGGGCATCGACATCGGCGCCGTACTCGCGGCGGCCAACGCCCCGCAGCCCGGCCGCCGCTTCCGGGTGTGGTCGGCGAAGGCGACCGAACTGTGCGGCGAGGTGAAGGCGCTCGGCGCCGCGTTGCTGTCGGCGCTGGAGCGCCGCGACGCCGAAGGGCTGGCGCTGCTGCGCTCGACGCAGGAGATCGGCATGCTCGACGCCGCGCGCGCCGTGCGCGAGCAGCAGGTCGAGGAGGCCAAGGCCACGCTGGAGGCACTGGGCAAGGGCCTTGAACTCGCGAAGGGGCGGGTGACGCACTACACAAGCCTCCTGTCGGCGATGGAGACAATCGGCGTTCCCACCGGTTCCGGTGGCAATCTGGTCGAACGTATGTCCAGCGCGCTGGTCGACCTGTCCGGGAGCCTCGGCCCGACGGTGCAGGCCGCCAAGGCCGTTCTTCAGCTCGCCGAGGTTGTCGGACCTGAGGTCCGCGCCGCGCTCGCGAGCCTGGAGCGGGTGGTCGCGCTGCCCAGCGAGCCCGGCCCCGAGGAGCGGGTCAGCCTGCCGATGAGCGGCTTCGAGAAGCGCCAGCTCGACGAGCTCAAGGTTTCCAACGAGAAACAGCTACGAGCCATGGACTACGAGGACCTCGCCCGGGTGCTGGCCCTCGTCCCGGACATCACCGTCGGGGCGCAGGGCATCTCGAGCCCGGTGGTGCAGGCGCAGATCGGCGGAACACTGCTGTCGACGATGGCCCGCCTGCGAGGCAGTACGTTCAACTACGAGGCGAACGAGCACGCGTACCGTGCCAACCTGCACGCCATCCTCGCTGGCCACCAGCGACGCGCCGAGGACTGGCTACATCAGGCGCAGACGGCCGTCACGGAGATGGAGCAGATCGCCAAGCAGATGGTGGCCGGCGGTTTCCGTGTCGCCAGCGCCGTTCAGGAACTGCGCAACCACGACCGGCAGATCGCTGACGCGCACGAGACCGATGCGTACATGCGCGAGAAGTTCACCAACGCGGAGCTGTTCGAATGGCTTGCCGGCGAGATCTCAGGCGTCTACGTCGCCGCCTACCAGCTCGCGCACGACGTGGCCAAACGCGCCGAGCAGGCATTCCGGTTCGAGCTCGCCGCGCCCGACGCCAGCTTCATCCGGTTCGGCTACTGGGACGGCCTCCGGCGCGGGCTACTCGCCGGCGATCGCCTGGCGCAGGACGTCAGGCGCATGGAGGTCGCCTACCTCGACCGCGACGAACGCGAGCATGAACTCACCCAGCATGTGGCGCTGACCCAACTCAACCCCGGTGCCCTGGTACGCCTGAAACTGACCGGCGAATGCGAGGTGGAACTGCCCGAAGCGGTGTTCGACCTGCACCACGTTGGTCACTACCTGCGGCGGCTGCGGGAAGTAAGCATCTCCATCCCGAGCGTGACCGGACCGTATACTGGCGTGCCCTGCACCCTGACGCTGCTACGCAGCTCCATCCGCACCAATCCCAGCCTCGGCGCTGGCTACCCGCGCAACAGCAACCAGTCCGGACAACCGACGGATGACCCCCGGTTCACCGACAGCCAGCCCGCTTTGCAATCGATAGTGACCAGCAGTGGCCAGCACGACAGCGGCCGCTTCGAGCCCGGACTGCGAGACGAGAGACTCGCCCCCTTCGAAGGCCACGGCGCGATCTCCCGATGGCGCATCGAACTGCCTCGCGCCTTCCGCCCGTTCGACTACAACACCATCGCCGACGTCGTGCTGCACCTGGCCTACACGGCCCGAGACGGCGGTCGAGGCCTCGCCGACGCCGCAGAAGCGGTCCTGCAGCGTGACCTCAACAAAGCGATGCAGACCACCGACGGCGCGGGCGGCTTCTCACGGCTATTCAGCCTCCGCCACGAGTTCACCGGATGGCACCGCCTCGTCAGCACGACCGGCGAACGCGACATCGAACTGAACCTGGCTGATCGCTTCCCGCTGATATTCCGCGGCCACGACATCACCATCGACGAGGTGGAGCTATTCATCCGCGGGTCCAGCGGGCTCGCCGGGGTTGCTACCGAACTCCGCAAGGCCAAACTCGACGGGACAGCGATCACCCAATTGGTGTCCTGGGGAGGCCGCGATGACGTATTGAGCGTCATCCGGGAGGATCTCACCTGGAATCCGGCGCAGAAAACCGCGACCTTCACCCTGAAGGCCGCGAACCCCGCACTGCTCGGCGTTGTCGAGGATGTCTGGCTCCTGTGTCACTACCTTGTCGGGCCGCGCAGTGGCTGAGGACGGCCCGCAGCCACCACCAAAGCATCACGCCCTCACGGAGTTGCGGGCACTCGAAGCATTGGTCGCTCTGCATTCGGAGGTGGCGGCGGCGTTGATGGCGCTCGCCTTCGGTGGGCAACGGCCGCCGGACGAGGCATACGAGCACTACCTGGCACTGGCCAGGCGGTTCCTCGCTGGCGTAGTGGCCGATGCTGCGGGATTCTTGTCGCTCGAGTCGGTCGCCGAGCCGCTGGTCCAGCAGTTGTCGATCTACGCCGACCATCTCGAGGCGGCCGGTGACGCAGCCCGAGCGCGCAGCTGCCGTGCCGAGGCCGACCTGTTGGCGGCGCGCTATCTCGACCCGGTTGCCGCCGCGGCGGTGACGCGCGATCGGGCGATGGAGGCCGCCACAGCGGGCAGGTTCCACGAGGCCCTGATGATGCTCGACCAGGTCAACGACATCTTCGTCACCGCTGGTGAGACGCTCGCCGCGGCTCAGACCGCGGTGCAGTTGGCCAACCTCTACGAGTGGCTCGGCGACTACGACCGCGCGCTGACCACCCTTGAATCGGTGCCGGACGACGTGCAGTCCGCGCCGGCGGACGTGTCCCTGAGCCTGAGGCATGTGTCTCTGAGCCTGGCGGATGTGGCTGCGTCCACCGAGGCGCAGCTTGCCGGAATGATGCGGGCCAGGACTGCCTTCGAGATTCTGCAGGCCCGGGGGCGGATCAACCGGTGGCTGGGCGACTACGACGAGGCCAAGCGGTTGTTGGAGCAGGCGCTGCCCGTTGCGGCCGGGCTTGAGGTGACCGCGGGGATCGAGTTCCACCTCGCCGCCATCGCGTGCGCCCGCGGCGAGCTCGACGTCGCCGAGGCGCTTGTCGCCCGCATCGCGCCGGACTTCGAGCGGCCGATCGGCCGGCCCCGCCGACCGGCGTTGCGGGTCGTTCAGGCAGAGGTGTCGCTGGTTCGCGACCAGCCTGGGCAGGCGCTGGCTCAGGTCGACGACGGCCTGCGGGACCAGGACACCCACCCGAACCTGGAGGTCGCGTGGAAGCTGCAGTGGCGGCGCGGCCGAGCCCTGCGGACGCTCGGCCGGGGCGGGGACGCCGTCGCCGCCTACCGGCGGGGTGCCGCCGCGGCTGACCGGCTGCGGATGGCCCCGCTGGGCTATCGGCTCGACACGACGTTCCTGCACGACAAGATCCCGATGTTCCATGACGCGATCGACCTGGCGGTCGGGCGCGGCGATGCTGCCGCGGCGGTGTGGTTCGTCGAGCTGCTCAAGTCCCGGGCGCTGTCGGCGACGCTCAGCGTCCCTCGGGTGCCGAACTCCGCCCGAGGCCACGACGAGGCGCGCTTCGACGAGGTCTCCACCCGGCTGGACGGTCTCGCGTTCGCGATCTACGCCGAGACTGCGAACACCGCGACGCTGCGCGAACGTGACGATCTGCTCGCCGAACGCGACATGCTCCTGGAACGCATCCGCATCCGCGATCCCCGGTGGCGGACGATGACCGAGCCCGCCCCCGTGGACGTCGCGGCGCTCGCGGCCCGACTCGGCGAACGAGGTAGGGCCGCGTTGGTGCTGTTCCGCCGTCCCGGGCACGTGGTCGCAGGCCTGCTCGACGCCGACGGGGTGGCCGTCGCCACACGGGACGTCGACGCGACGGTGGAGGCCGCGTTGTCGGCGTACACGCGCAACCTGCGGACACACAGCCCGGACCCGTGGCTGTTCGACTTCTCCGGCGAGATCGGTCTCGGGGTGGCCGACGTGATCCCGCCGGCCCTGGCTGACCGCGCGGCCGGCGCCGCGACGCTGATCGTCGTCCCGCACGGCATCCTGCACCTGCTGCCCTGGGCCACGATGACGGTCGGGGCGCAACGGTTGTTCGAACGTACAGCGGTCGGCATCCTGCCCAACCTGGCCGCATTGCCGTTGCTGGACGGCGACCCGCTGGTGGATCCCCACGTCGCACTCCTGGGTGACCCGGACTACAGCGGACTGAAGCGGTACCCGCCGCTCGGGCAGGCCGGGCCGGAGCTCGCCGACGTCGCGGCACTCTACGGGTCGCGGGTGCTCACGCCTGCAAAGGTTCGGGGGGACGCGACCGAGGCGGCCTTCTGGGAGCTGGCCGGGCGGGAGGACGCCACGACCGCGGTGCTGCACGTCGCCAGCCACGGCAGCCTTGACGCGGACGAGCCACTGGCCTCGGGGCTGATCCTGACCGGGTCCACGGTGGACGCCGCCGAACTGGTGACGCGCCCGTGCCGGTTCCCCGAGGTCGTACTGAGCGCTTGCAGCACCGGCTGGCGGCCGCAGGCGAGCCACGAGTTGGAGCTGGCCGGCGACGACGCGCTTGGTCTGACGGCGTCGTTCCTCGAGGCCGGCGCCCGCTTCCTGCTCGTCAGCGTGCCGCCGGCGGACGACGGTGCGGCCCGCGCGTTCACGGTCGCCTGGCACCGGCACCGGCTGGCGGGGACAGCCCCGCTGGCGGCGTACCAGGCGGCACAACAGGAGATGCTCGCGGACTTGCCCGAGCGGGTGTGGTCGTGGGCCGGCATGACCGCCTACGGGTGTCGGTAAGAGCGCCCGGCAATGGAAGGCAGCCTCATGAGCCACGACGTGTACGTCCTCATCCCGGGCATCACCGGGAGCGTGCTGGAGAAGGACGGCCGTGACGTCTTCGGTCTCACCGCCGAGGCGGGACTGCGGGCGCTGTTCTCGGCCGGGCGAAGCATCGATGCCCTGCGGCTGGTCGACGATCCATGGGAGGTCGACGACATCGGTGACGGGGTGAGGGCGACCCGGCTCGCCGCCGACGCGCATCTCGTCCCCGGCCTGTGGAAGATCGACGGCTACGGCGCGGTCGGGCAGTACCTGCGACGACGGCTGCGGCTCGTACCGGGGGAGAGCTACTTCGAGTTCCCCTACGACTGGCGCCGGGACAACCGGGTGGCCGCGCGGCGGCTCGCGTCGTCGGCGCGGCGGTGGCTGGCGGCGCGGCGGGCGACCTACCCGGACGCGCAGCTCGTCCTGGTCGCTCATTCGATGGGCGGTCTGGTCGCGCGGTACTACCTGGAGGCGCTCGACGGCTGGCGGGACACCCGGACGCTCATCACGTTCGGGACGCCGTACCGCGGTTCCCTCAACGCGGTCGGCTTCCTGGCCATCGGCTACACGAAGATGTTCGGGCTCATCGACCTCACCGACCTGATGCGCTCGTTCACGTCGGTGCACCAACTGCTGCCCATCTACCCCTGCCTGGACCGTGGCGACGGCACCCTGGTCAGGCTCACCGAGGCGGCTGGGCTCGTCCCCGGGCTCGACCCGGTCAAGGTCGCCGCGGCGAGGCGGTTCCACGCGGAGATCGAGGACGCCGTCGGCCGCCACGGCGACGACGATGACTACCGCACGAACGGCTACCGCGTCTGCCCGGTGGTCGGCATCGAGCAGCCGACCGACCAGTCAGCGGTGTGGTCGGGTGACCGGCTCACCGTGCTACGCACCTACGAGGGCGCGGACTTCGGTGGGGACGGCACGGTGCCGCGCGTCGCCGCTTTTCCGCAGGAGGCGGACAACGAGTGGAACGCGCTGTTCGCCCCTGCCCGGCACGCCAGCCTGCAGAACACCGACGCGGTACTCACTCAGGTCCGCGGTTGGATGACCAGCGTCGACCTGAAGAAATTCCGCGCAGGCGCGCC
>NZ_CAUVXG010000068.1:0-516 GCF_963555885.1 Protofrankia sp. Cr2 | reverse complement strand
CCAAGTATGTGGAGGCTGACTTCGCGGGGATGTTCGTGCGCGCGCTGGCGGGGGCTGCGGCCCCGGCGGGCAGCCGGGCGAGGGGTATCGGGGCCGGGGTTGGGAGGCAACGCCGCGGTCGGGGTTTTCCGGTCGGATCTTCACGTGGGTGGCGCCCAGGTTGAGACTGTTCAGGTGAGGTGCTGGCTGTGGGACTGGGATGCTTGCATGGCTACCATTCATGTTCGCGAGGTCTCCGAGGAGACCGTCACCGTCCTGAAGGTGCGTGCTGTGCGAGCGGGGCAGTCTCTGCATGCCTATGTCCGTCAGCTGCTGGAGGGGGAGGCGGTCATGCTGACCGCTGAGGAGGCAGCCGAGCAGGCGCGTTCCATCGCGGCACGGGGCGCGGTGAGCGTCGCCGACGTGGTGGACGCCGTCGCCGCGATGCGCGATGCCCGCGCGTGATTGTTCTGGATACCTCCGCCTTGGTCGAGTTCCTGGTTGGTTCGGACTCTGTTGCGGAGAAGGTGCGCATGG